>NZ_JAVRBM010000037.1:0-68985 GCF_034531255.1 Nostoc sp. ChiQUE01b
ATACATTGGTACTACCAATTTGCGATCGCCCTGTGCCAGTTGCGTAAGTCCTGATAGAGTTAGAGGTAGCATTGCGATCGCACGAAGCCGCCAGAAAGGAACTCAAACGTACCCAAGCCACAGCCATGCAAGAACAGCAACGCGCAGCCCAATCTAGTCGCAACGGTCGCGCCAAGTTTCTGAATGGTAGTATTGATAGAATGGCAGCAGGACTGATTAAAACCAAAGCTGAGGTGTCTACCGGAACTGCGAAAAAGAAACATGAAGCAGCAGTAGCAAAGGCTAATCAAAAAGTTGCAGAGACGAAGGTCAAAACTACCAAAGTAACAAGTATTCAGCTAGAAGAAAAAAATCAAAAACGCCGAAATCTAATTAATATCCAGGGTGCGAATCTTAGGATATCAGAGCGTCTATTAATTCCAAATATTCAACTGCATATATCATCTGGCGATCGCATAGCCATTATTGGCGCAAACGGTTCAGGTAAATCGAGTTTGGTCAAAGCAATTTTGGGGATGAAAAACCAAACAGCGGTTTTAGAATCAGGTGAGGTTTTGCTCACACCCGCAATGAAAGCTGTATATCTCGATCAAACCTACGAATTGGTAAATCGCCAATACACAATTCTGGAAAATATGCAAGCTGCCAATCCTCATCTCAGCTATCAGCTTTTGCGTCAACAACTAGGACACTTTCTCTTTAAATATGATGACGTTCACAAAAGCGCTTCTGTGTTGAGTGGAGGTGAGTTAGCAAGATTAGCGATCGCTATGATCAGTATCTCAGAAATCGATCTCCTGATTCTTGATGAGCCAACTAATAACCTGGATATTGAAACTGTTGAGCAAATGGTAGTAGGTATCAATGATTACCAAGGAGCGCTTTGGGTAATTTCCCACGATATTGATTTCCTCAGCCGAATTAACATTACCCAAGGTTTCAAGTTTAAGGAACAAACTTTGCAAATGACAACTTATTTACCGAGTACACCAGAGCAATATTATCGAGAGTTACTGGAATGTGATAAATAAAGCGATCGCTTTATGTAAATTTCTAGCTCAACAACAGAAGCCGCAAAGCATACAGGCAAGTTATAATTCTCTTGCGGATCAACGTAACAAAAATTTATGAGTAACCCCCTTGTGCAAGCCTTTTTCGTAGGCAGAGCAGTAGCTGAAGTAGTTAATGAGCGTTTAGAGGTCGCCTTGACCGATGCTTTGAGCGATCTGGGCAAATTTGATGCAGAAGCTAGAGAGCAGCTGCGCCAGTTTACAGACGAAGTTCTAGAGCGGGCAAATCGGGCAGCAGAATCATCTAATGCTAGTCAAGCTACCGCAGGTACTGGGCAAGCCAGTTCTGATTCCGGTGACTTGCAAGCAGAGATTGATGAATTACGAGCCGAAATTGCCCTGTTACGAACAGAATTGCAACATTATCGCAGAACTTCTGCATAAATTTTAGTCATTAGTCATTAGTCATTGGTCATTAGTCAAAAATTATGTACAAATGACAAAAGACAAATGACAAAGGACATTTAAGAAAGAATAGTTTAGGAACCAGAGTGTCTTTTCTTCCAAGTGATTCGGTCGCAAACCAACGGTACACAAAGTATATGGAACAAGGTTATTCAGAGAAAGCATACCGTTGGAATCGGGAAAAATACTCTAGCAAACGGCGTTTTGTGGACATTTGGTCTTTTGTCTTGACCTTATTGTTCAAACTTTGGCTATACAACAAATCTTGGAGTTATCCAGGTGGTGTGACTGATGTAAAGCAAGCTGCAAGACGCAAAACCCAAGCGGTTTGGATTCGCAATACTCTACTGGATTTAGGGCCAACCTTCATCAAAGTTGGGCAACTGTTTTCTACCCGTGCTGATATATTCCCTGGTGAATATGTAGAAGAACTAGCCAAGTTACAAGACAAAGTACCCGCATTTAGTTATGAGCAAGTAGAAGCGATCATTGAGAAAGAACTAGGCAAGAAAATTCCTGAACTCTTCCATAATTTTGAACCTATTCCCTTAGCTGCTGCTAGCTTGGGGCAAGTACACAAAGCTGTGCTACATACTGGAGAATCGGTTGTTGTCAAAGTGCAACGTCCTGGGCTAAAGAAATTATTTGAAATAGATTTACAGATTCTCAAAGGAATTACCCGCTACTTTCAAAACCATCCCAAATGGGGACGGGGACGAGATTGGTTGGGTATTTACGAAGAATGTTGCCGCATTCTTTGGGAAGAAATTGATTATCTTAACGAAGGTCGTAACGCCGATACTTTTCGCCGGAACTTTCGCGGCTACGATTGGGTGAACGTCCCCAGAATATACTGGCGTTACGCTACTTCCAAAGTGCTGACTCTAGAATATCTCCCTGGAATTAAAATTAGCCAATACGAAGCTTTAGAAGCAGCAGGTTTAGATCGAAAAGCGATCGCTCGTCAAGGCGCTCAAGCCTACTTACTACAATTACTCAATAGTGGCTTTTTCCACGCCGATCCTCACCCAGGAAATATTGCTGTTAGTGCAAATGGTGCTTTGATATTCTACGATTTCGGCATGATGGGGCGGATTAAGTCCAACATCCGCGAAGGATTGATGGAAACACTCTTTGGTATTGCCCAAAAAAATGGCGATCGCGTTGTGCAATCTCTGATCGATTTAGGTGCGATCGCCCCAACTGATGATATGGGGCCAGTGCGGCGTTCCGTCCAGTATATGCTGGACAATTTTATGGATAAGCCCTTTGAGAACCAATCAGTTGCAGCAATCAGTGACGACCTTTACGAAATAGCTTATAATCAGCCATTTAGATTTCCAGCAACTTTCACTTTCGTGATGCGAGCCTTTTCTACCCTAGAAGGGGTAGGCAAAGGCTTAGATCCAGAGTTTAACTTTATGGAAGTTGCCAAACCGTATGCAATGCAACTTATGAGCGATATGAATGGTTCTGAGGGGAATAGCTTTCTTAACGAATTAAGTCGCCAAGCAGCTCAAGTAAGTAGTACCGCCTTTGGTCTACCACGTAGATTAGAGGATACACTAGAGAAGCTAGAGCAGGGAGATATGCGCTTGCGCGTTCGGTCTATAGAAACCGAACGCCTGCTGCGGCGACAGAGCAGTATTCAGCTCTCAATAAGCTATGCTCTGTTAATCAGCGGTTTCACGCTTTCAGCTACTATTTTAGTGGTTAAGGATTATGTATGGTTGGCACTGCTGCCCGGTTTAATTGCAGTGGCGCTTTCAGCGATCATGATCCGATTACTTTTACGTCTCGACCGTTACGATCGTATGTATTAATATGTTGCAAAAAAATTATGAAACTTAATTTCACGGGTTTTAGCGATCCGGGACTTATTCGTTCTAATAATCAGGATGCTTACTATATCGACCCAGAAGGACGATTTTTCGTCGTTGCCGATGGTATGGGTGGTCATGCCGGAGGTGAGGAGGCAAGTCGCATTGCTACTGGAGAAATTCAGGCGTATTTGGTAGCAAATTGGGAAACTTCCAAATCTTCTCAAGAATTGCTAGAGCAAGCTTTGTGGGGTGCTAATGAAGCGATTTTGCAGGATCAGCAAAATCATCCCGAACGCGCCGACATGGGGACAACGGTTGTAGCAGTTATTTTTCGCTCCCCAGAGTCGCCTTGGTGCGCTCATGTTGGCGATTCGCGGCTGTATCGCTTCCGAGAATCGCACCTAGAACAAGTAACGGAAGACCACACTTGGGTAGCACGAGCCATCAAAATTGGCGACATCACCTTAGATGAAGCACGATTACATCCTTTTCGTCATGTATTATCGCGTTGTTTGGGGCGCGAAGACTTGCATCAAATTGATGTGCAACCACTAGATGTAAAAGTTGGCGATCGCTTGCTCTTATGTAGTGATGGTCTTACAGAAGAACTTGTCGAGCAGAAGATTGCTAACTGCCTCCAAGATAGTCCTTGGCTTGATAAAGCCGCCATCTCTCTTGTTGAAGCTGCCAAAGAGCATGGAGGGCACGATAACATCACAGTTGTCATCGTCTCACTCGAAGAAAATAGTCATTAGTCATTGGTCATTGGTCATTAGTCATTGGTCGATGCTTAGTAACTTTAAACAAATGACATAGACGCGCCAGCGGCTTCCCGCAGGGTAGGACAAAAGACAAAGGACAAATCCGGTAAATATACTCAGTAATTTGTTCAGCATGAGCATTTTTCCTTTTTACAATTTGATACAAATATTTTTAGCCTCTAAAATCACCTAAAGAAGTTAAATTTGTATAAATTGGTAAATTGACATCTTGCACGTAATAAGGTAAAGCGACTATAATTCACGCTTATTACCATTAATTCCCTAACTTCCTTAAAATCTCCACCCTCCGAAGCTTCCTCCACACTTGGAGAGACAGCATCTTAGGCTTTTTAAACACAAAGACTAAGACAGGTTCTGCATAGCACCAGATATTCTCTTTAAAGGAGATTTGTGCAAAGCAGGAAAAAATTAGGAAGGTAGTTATACCTATCTGAAACCAAATAGAGCTTATTTTCCGGAATATGGTTCAGCTGACTTGGGTGGTATATCAGTAGGATTAGGTGCAAGATATCAAAGCAGAAAAAATCCACACTTTGGATGTGGGCAATCTGTCAAACAATTGTTATCTTTCGTAATACGGAGGAACAAATGTTGGACAGATATGAGTCCAAATATTATCCCATTTGGACTTCTGTAAGCGATGTCACCTTTACGCGTTGTTTTTTCGGAGTAATTATGAATCAACCAATGAAACTATCCCTAGAACAGCAATTCAGCATCTGCTCATTTGCTACTCAAGTGCAGAATATGAGCCACGATCAAGCTAAAGATTTTTTAGTCAAGC
Organism: Nostoc sp. ChiQUE01b; assembly: GCF_034531255.1. Classification (NCBI taxonomy): domain Bacteria; kingdom Bacillati; phylum Cyanobacteriota; class Cyanophyceae; order Nostocales; family Nostocaceae; genus Nostoc; species Nostoc sp. ChiQUE01b. Next base: position 4,865 of record NZ_JAVRBM010000037.1, read on the forward strand.
TCTATGAGCAAATGGTCGTGCGCGAGGCAACTTATCAAGAGCTTCTTAAGCACCAGTGGGGCTTAGATTCCGGTTCCACTATGGCATAGAGTCGTTCTAATGTCGCAGTGGGCGACCTCCTTCTCTTGCTTGGTTCCAAGGAGGAAAAGAGCTGGGGATGTCGGGGCGTCAACTTCGATAAACAATTTTAATCGAAACAAGATGGCGCAAAAGTTAAATTCACGAAATTAACGACGAATGAGTAAACATTGTCTACTGCATATTTGCTAAAGTCCAGACTAACTTTAGGATTGCAGGCTAAATCCGTTGTTTGCTTTAGCTAAACTTCTTGTTGTTTTGTCTAATCTGAGAATCACACCTGCATACATTTACAATCCACTGGAATATTTGCACAGGAAGATTCAGAGATAATTTGCATACCACTACTTTAGTAGCTAGTAATTTCACTCTTTATACATATAACTAGAACTTACATCTTTATATATACTTTGTTTATAAAACGTTACATTATTTGAGCGATCGCCTTTTAGTTCTATATAAAACACGCAACATTAGACAATTATCTTTAGCTGGAAAGATCGTATGGAGAATCTGTATCAATACTTTCCAGTTTTGTTAGAATTTGAGGCTTAATTTTTTCGTACTCCTTTTTGAGTAAACCTTTACTGATTTGCGGATCGGCAGAGGACATCAACGTATTGCTCATTGCGACCCACTCTTGCAGTCGTTGGCGCTGGGCAGAAGCGATGCTGGAAAGTAATATGTGGGTACAAGGATTTGGTGCTTCTCGTGCAAAGAATAACAGGCGGTAGTAACCTGTGTGTTGTAGTAACCGGGCAATTTCCTGACCAGGGCTGGTTTTGAGATCGAGGTAATAAGGCAACCATTTAGCACCATGCTTGCGGTTGTGGATGACAGTAATCCATAGCAGCATGGGATGGGGGATAGAGATGAACAGAAATTGGTTATAGCGGTTACAGAGTAAGCGTTTTTGAATTTCCTCTTGCGGTAGCATCACCCACAACGCTGGTAAAACCTCCCCATTGATATGAATGGGCTGGGGAAACACAATATCGGCAATTGGTTTATTTTGGGGCCAGGAAATGGCACGAGTAATTTCATCGTTTGACCAAGATACCCGCAAATCGGCTTTGGGCTTTTGTTCAAACTCAGTGCTAGCTGTAGTAGTAGGAACTAGAGCAAGGTCAGCTTGCTGAATTTTGCGTGTATGCTCAGGCTTTTCTAAAGATGCTAAAACTCTAAGGATTTCAGTAATACTTTGAGGGCGATCGCGTGCTATTTTAGCTAGACAACTCATCACTAAATTTTCGATTTCTTTTGGTAGTTCTAATCCCGGCGCAGCCTCAGCAAAAGAACGTGGTTTTTGATAGTGATGTGTTTTATACCACGCACCAAAAGAGTGAGTTGATGCCACCAGTGGCATTTTACCCGTGAGCATCTCAAACATCATGACGCCCAAACTATAAATATCAGCACGGTTGTCTAATTCCTTACCCTCCATTTGTTCGGGAGAAGAATAAGCCAATGTCCCCAAATAAAATTTTGTATGGTCGCCATCTGACTGTAATAACTTAGCAATACCAAAATCTAGAACCTTGACCAATTCTCCAAAACTGGGATCTTGAATCACCAGCATATTGCTTGGCTTGACATCGCGATGGATAATTGGGCAAATAGTGCCATCAACCGGGATCCCATCATGGGCACACTGTAACCCCAGGCTGAGTTGACGCACCATACTGAGGAATCTTGGTAAAGGTAATCGTTGCTTGCGAATAATATTGTTGAGGCTTTGTCCTTGTAAGTATTCCATGACGTAGAAGGGGATGTTATTGTCATCTACGCCATAGTCCATAACTCGGACAATATGGATACTTTTTTGCCCTAGTAAAGCACAGGTTTTTGCTTCTCGCTCAAAGCGGTCTTGCAATCGCATCTTTTCATTTTGGATTGATAGAGCTAGAAACTTAACCGCAACAGGTACACCTCCCAACAATGTATCTTTAGCACGATAAACCCGACCCATTGCTCCAGTACCGATTAACTCTTGGAGTTGGTAGCGTTTGCTGAGTAAGTGACCAATGTTGGGGTCTGACATAGAAAATTCGACTTCAAAAGCAGGTTGTAAGTGTTTAGGAGGACAAGTGCATTCAAACTGATATCTGATTATTGCGCCTATAAATGACTTTTTATGCTCGTACTGCAAGACAGAAATGGAAGTCAAAAGGCAAAAAGCTTATAAGCTAGGCTTTTGTGCGATTTCCAATAGTTGGTCTATTTACGCGGTGCTGTACTAGCTTTTTCAGTCCTCTTTCAGAAGATTGAAACCACGATCTGACCGTTTGCAACTGAGACGGTCATTGCAACTGGTGCAACATACCAAATCAAACAAGCATAAAGAGTAGATTTATAATGACGCTTTGTACCATTTTGCACTTTAATTGCGGTGTAGTTTTAGTTTGCCCAATTTTGACTAATGCGCTATCACTCTTGGTGTCTTCCCAACTCTTGGAGACATGGCTTTGTGTTGGGAGAAGACGGCACTAGTTTGGCTACATGAAACCTTACCTGCCTTTGCAGGTTAACAAACCCTTAAATTTGCATTAGTTCACAGATGTAGACTTTGTTTGTGTAATAGCGAATTATATTCGCCCAATACTTTTAAAACATTTTCTGATTACCTAACAATATTTTTAACCTTCAAACTCATTCTTACTATGTCAAGATGCATTATTTATTGATAAAACTGTAATAGCCTAAGAGGTAGTTTTTCATTTCCTTTGTTGGTTAGGATATATATCAAAACTTGATTTATTATTCATCACATAGTATTGAATTCGACGTTCGACGATCCCATTAAATCGGGACATAAAATCATAAAAAAAGCCCGGATTTTTCCTGACTTCTGTGAAGGCTGTTAACCATTTTCCTTGTTTTATAGGTTCTATAACTTCAAAGTAAGCTAGATTTTTCTTAAAGACTGAAAGATTATAAGATAGAGCACGCATTAAAGCCGGATTTTTTTTTACAACGTCTTGTTGCATGAAATATTTAGCAGCTTTACAAGATTGATTTAGACGTGGTAATTGGCTTTGATATACAAGAGAACCAGGGCGTGAACGGTAGAAATAATAGGGTTTTGGTTCAATAAAAAACCTAGCTCCTTTAATTAAGCATTTCAGATCAAGCCAAAAATCTTGACCCATCCTAATTTCATCATTGTACTCAATACCATGCTTAACCAAAAATTCTCGTTTGAATAGAGGTTTGCTTAAGCCAAGATGCAATCCTGGTTCCCCAAAGACATCAGTTTCTACAAAATAAACGATATCAATTTGGAGAATTTTATCTATACGTTCTCCACTTTCTTGAATCAATGTACTCCAAGGAGATGTTGCACCGTCTTTGATAAAATAAACATCATCAGCAATCATGTCTGCATTTGTTTTATTTGCCAGAGACACAAGCTTTTCCAATCTTTTGGGAGCATACCAATCATCTGAATCAAGTACAGCAATCCATTCTCCTTGAGCTGCTCTAAAGGCGCGATTCCGTGCAGCCGCTGCTCCAATATTTTGCTGATTAACTATCACTTTAAGACGTTGATCGGTGAAACTTTTAGCGACTTCTACAGTTTTATCACTTGAGCCATCATCGACTATGATAACTTCGATGTCAGTGAGTGTTTGCTCTAAAGCTGACTCTATTGCCTTTCCAATATAAGTTTCAGTATTGTAAGCAGGGATAATAACGGAGACTTTAGGATTCACGAAACTGAACTCCTGATTACACGGTTAGGTAAAATACTAAAATCCTGACAATAATTTGATCGTTTCCTTTTTACTATACAACTCAGTAGGTCGGTGAGAATAAATGATGAGTGGTTAACGTTGGGCAGGAGATATTAGGCGTTGGGAAACCAGTGCGCTGCCAGAGTTTTTTGAACAGGGGTTTTTGGCTTAGAAGAACAGCAAAGCGGTGGCAATGCTGCTTTTAGGTTGACTGACGCTCTAGGCTAGCTTCCATTGTGTTAGTTAAAAAATGACCAGCCAAAATACCACTACTGAGGTAATATGTATCTTGCGAAATCCGGTGTAGGGTTTCAAAGCCACTACGACGCTGACGATCGCCTAGTACCCAGTAACGCTGTACGATAGTGTCCAGACCAATCCAACCTTCGCCTTCAACCTGCCCCAAAATATTATGTTGTAGTAAAAAAGTATACTGACGCTCTCCATCATGCAACCGCCCCTTATATTGCAGAGAGATTTCAGAGCGATCGCTACCTGGGAAAATCAGTTTTGTGGCCATAGTAAACCAGTTATCTCGATTCCAAGCGACCAAGGTCATACCCTTGACGCTGATTGGCATACCATTACGTTCCAGCCAATTTCCTTCCATTGCCCAGCGTCCTGGTTCCAATAAAAAAGTATGAGCCACCTTTTATTCCTTGTCTTGCTCAAGTGCCGCCAAAACTATAGTTATAGCAGTGCTAAGTTACAAGTGCTGAGTTGCGAGTGAAGAATGAAGAAATTTTTTATCTTGTTTATTGTTCCTGACTCAGCATTCAGGATTGACCTTGGTGAATTTCTCCCAAAAGTACTTCTTGAGGTGCACCTGTGGCAGTAGGTAGGTTGCCAGGAATACCCAAATGTCGCCAGTAGGCTAAAACTGCGAAAGCGATCGCTTCTTTAAAATCTGTACTTAAGCCAACTTCATCTGTAGTCCAGACTGGTATTGATCCCAACAATAACTGTAATCTTTGTTTCAAATAGAGATTGCCACTACCACCACCGCATAATAGTACCCGTTGTGGCATTTCTGGCAAAAAAGTGCGGTAACTGTGAACAATTGAAGCAGCTGTAAGTTCTGTAAGAGTTGCCAGTACGTCAGCAGGATTGAGTTGGTATGTTTGAGCATCTTTTAAACACTGATGCAGGTAAGCCACACCAAATAATTCGCGTCCAGTGGATTTGGGTGGCGGTAGATGAAAGTAGTCTTGGTTGAGCCATTGTTCTACTAAAGGATGGCAAGGAGTACCACTCGCTGCCCAATTGCCATCTTGATCATAAGTTTTAGCACCAGCGCTTAAATCCTCCACCGCTAGATCCAACAGACTATTTCCTGGGCCAGTATCCCAAGCACGAATTTTTGAGAGCCAGTCTCCATGCCGAGGCGGAATATAAGCAACATTGCCAATACCACCAATATTTTGAATACAACGCCCCTCCTGGGGATGACTAAGTAAATAAGCATCAACTCTGGGCACGAGAGGGGCACCATGACCACCAATAGCAATATCAGCAACACGAAAATTGCTCACAGTTGCAATCTTCGTAAGATGGGCAATTAATGCACCGCGCCCTAGTTGGAGACTGTAACCTAGTGGGGAGTAGGGAGTAGGGAGTAGGGAGTAAGGATTGGTTTTCTTGCCGATTCCCGATTCCCGATTCTCCATTCCCCTATCCGCAGGTGGTCGATGATAAACCGTTTGACCGTGGGAGCCAATGAGAGTGGCTGGCTGATGACCAATTTGAATATTTTGGGCGGCTTGGGCAAAGACTTGAGCGATCGCATCATCTATCTCTGCTAATTCTGCCATTGAGATGGCAATGCCTGCACCAACTGCTAATATTCTTTCTCTGAGTTCGGCTGGATAAGGATATGTTGCCCCGGCTAGCAACTCAACTTTGAGATCCAATTCTGTGCCGGAAATCTCTACCAACGCAGCGTCTATGCCATCTACGGATGTGCCACTAATTAAACCAATAACGCGAGTAGGGACAACAGCTTTTTCAGTTGCATGCATCGATCAAGATTCGTTTGTTGATTGCAATACTTTAGTTTAATTCATGTTACTAGCTATGTCAAAACACTCAGGTTCCATAGTTGACTACAGAAGTAAAAGTAAATAGAACAAAGGAAGAATGTCAAAACCAATAGCAATAACCGCGAATCTATTTCTATTTATCAGCAAACAAAGAATTTCAAACAGTTTTGTTTGTTATCTTGATTGAGCCTTAATCAGAACAACATCCGAAGATACAAATTCTTGATATATACGAGCTAACTTTACAAGTTTTTTATCTTCAGATAAAGAACAGATACTCTATTCATTTTTTCAGCGAGTGAAAATACTTATTTATGTTCAAAAATCAAGCAAGTGCTTTACTAGATATAGCAGTTTTTCAGTAAATATAAATCCAGTATTTTTATCCTATTCTTTTTGATAAAAGACATTACATAATGAACTCAAATCGCACAGCGAATTTTTCAACAATTAAAAATACAGAATCTCAAAAGTATGTCTCTTACAAAAATTGCTTGTATTGCTGCTCTATCTTTATCTGCAATCTCCTCATTTATTTATGCAGGTTCTGCCCAGGCTATTTCCTTCAAAGTAACCACTGGCATTGCAGGTCCTAATGGAGAAACTGACCAAGGTGCTTTTTCTGAGTTTACTCAACTTCCCGGTACGAAAACTATTGACTTCAATAATGGTCAAGCACCAACCACTGGTTTCGCTAAGTACTCATTTGAGAACGGTCAACACAGCAGTGTTAAGTTAGATCAATGGGCACCTGCTGGGGCAAACGGTGAAGTCAATAATAATGGTAACTATTTGGCAGTTTTCAACGGCGATCAAGTCACAATTAAACTTGCAAGTTCCCTCAATTATTTCGGTATTGACTGGGGAGCTATCAGTTCTGGTAACGTTTTTTCCTTTTACAATGGCGATAATCTGATCAAATCATTTACAACTGAGGATGTGAACCCAGTTGCTCCAATTCATGCGTCACAGCATGGCGGTGAAGGAAATGGCTACCTTCACTTCTACTCAGATAGTAGCAACGATATTTTCAACAAGATTGTCATTACCCAAACAGGTGGTGGTGGGTTTGAAAGCGACAACCATTCTTTCCATCTAGGAACTGACAAATTTACAGGTTTTGACCCTAAGTCTGTTCCTGAGCCTAGTGTTACCTTAGGTATGCTGGCTGTAGGTGGTATGTTTCTACGCAAGCGCAAGAATCAAAAGTTGCAAAGTGTAAGGCAATCTCATTAAATATATCAATCTTAGCTCAGTAAGATTTTGTCTACACTCTACCCTTAGCCTGTACAAGTATTTCAAAACTTAGTTAATATTAAATACAAATCAGGGTGAGTTTACTTAGGTAAACTCGCCCTAATCCTTTTGCCATTTATAATCGGGCCTTGTTCTACGGTTAATGCTACGTTTAGCAAACTGTAGAAAAATTTTCTTTAACTAGACTTTTTGCACGAATCAATGAGCTTTCACCCTAAATCCCTATCCCAAGCTTGGGAGAGGGGCTTTTAAATTGGCTCCCATTCTCGCCAAATTGGGAGAATGGGTTGGGAGATGTAGCTCGCTTTCCGCAGGGTGGGCAAATTTTACATTTGTGCAAGAGGTGTACTCAATAATCCTTAGAGCTTAACCGAACTGTATTGAGAGTGAACCGTCTATAGGTTGTTGGATGAATAAAATATACATGGATTAGTTTAGATATAATAATGACTCATTCTTTGTTGTCCTAACTGGAGAAATTAATGGGTCGCGCCAAAAAGGTTGTCCTGGCATATTCTGGCGGAGTGGATACCTCAGTTTGTATCCCCTACCTCAAACAAGAGTGGGGTGTGGAAGAGGTAATTACCTTAGCAGCAGATTTAGGTCAGGGAGATGAATTAGAGCCAATCAGAGAAAAAGCTCTGAAATCGGGTGCAAGTGAATCCCTTGTGGCGGATGTCAAAGACAGCTTCGTTAAAGATTACGCCTTTGAAGCGATTCAAGCCAACGCCCTTTATGAAAATCGTTATCCTCTAGGAACCGCCCTGGCTCGTCCACTGATTGCCAAAATATTAGTAGAAACAGCCGAAAAATATGGTGCTGATGCGATCGCTCACGGTTGCACTGGCAAAGGCAACGATCAGGTTCGCTTTGATGTCTCTGTCACCGCCTTAAACCCCAACCTGAAGATCCTCGCACCAGCCAGAGAATGGGGAATGAGTCGTGAGGAAACGATCGCTTATGGAGAAAAGTTTGGTATTCCCTCACCAGTCAAAAAATCTTCTCCCTATAGTATTGACAAGAATTTGCTCGGTCGTAGCATTGAAGCTGGTTTACTCGAAGATCCGTCATTTGAGCCACCAGAAGAAATTTATGAGATGACCAAAGCGATCGCTCACACTCCCAACGAGCCAGAGTACATCGAAATTGGTTTCTACGGTGGGATTCCCACAACCCTCAATGGTATAGCCAAAAAGCCAGTTGAGCTAATTGAAGAACTCAATCAGGCGGTAGGAAATCACGGCATCGGACGGATTGATATGATTGAAAACCGTCTGGTGGGGATCAAATCACGGGAAATCTACGAATCACCCGCGATGTTGGTACTAATTCAGGCACATAGGGATTTAGAAAGCTTGACCTTAACGGCAGATGTCACCCATTACAAGCGTGGGATTGAAGAAACTTACAGCCAAATTGTTTACAACGGTTTGTGGTACAGTCCACTCAAAGTTGCACTCGATGCCTTTATTCAAAAGACACAAGAGCAAGTCTCTGGAACTGTGCGAGTGAAGTTGTTCAAGGGCAACTCTACGATAGTTGCGCGTTCGAGCGATAATTCTCTCTACACTCCCGATTTGGCAACTTACGGAGCCGAAGACAAATTTGACCATAAAGCCGCTGAAGGCTTTATCTACGTTTGGGGACTACCGACTCGCATTTGGTCAAAGCAGATTAGGGGTTAGAAGTAGAGACGCGATTAATCGCGTCTGTACAGGAGTTAGGAGTTAAAAAAGCAAAATACAAAAGTAAAAGTTAAAAAATTCACTTTTTACTTTACTCCTCACTCCTCACTCGTCACTTATTTATGCTTGACTTACTCTTCTGCTATACCTTTGACTTGGCGAGATTCCAGCCACAGGGGCACAATAATTAAGGCAGCGAGGATTAGTAACGCTGCGATCGCAAATTGACCCACCCAAGCAACCAATTGTTCTAAAGACACTACTTTGCCAGCAAAAAAAGCTAATGTCACCATCAAACTAGCCCAAGCAACTGCTCCTAACAAGTTATATAAAAAGAATTTTCCAAAGGGCATTTCAGCTATACCAGCTAGTGGTGCAGCAAAAACTCGTAACAATGCCAAAAAACGCCCAAAAAACACCCCTTTAGCAGCATTTTGACTAAATTGATCTTTAATACTCAGCAGCCGCACTTCAGAAATCCGAAATATGCTGCCAACTCTTACCAGAAAAGCCCAACCGCTAACTCTACCAATCCAATAGCCACAAATGCCACCAATGACAGCACCCATGATTGCGTCACCGAGAACCAGCCAGAAATTTAGTTCATCGCTGCCAGCTAAAAACCCGCCCACTAAGGTCACGGTTTCACCAGGAAGGGGAATGCCTAAATTTTCTAGCAAAATTCCGAAAAAAATTGCCCAATACCCGTAATTATGAGCAACTTCCTGGATATTTTCTAGTGAAATCAGCTCTAAAGACATTCCGCACCGCCGTCTTTACAAATTTTTACTTTTACTATATTCTTGCTTGTTTTTGGGTGGAGTGTCAATCAAACTAATACATAGAGTCATTAAGTCATTAGTTTAATACTGAATAATCCATAGCTTCTAGCCTATGGTAACTGTTAACTTTTGAATATTTTTGGAATTAGTACCACATGTTCATAATTTATTGAAAAAAGATTAAAAATTTTATAGAAAATTTATAAATATCCCTTTAAACTGTGAAAATTTTGTAAAAGATACGGTTGATACCGAAATTGTTAGGCGCTTATGCCTATATTGATGAAAGTTATCACAAATTATACGACATGAATACTGAAATAATCTCTCTTAACGGTAGGACTGCAATTGCCCAAATATCTGGGTAAAAGAGTCATTTCAACGTTGAAAGAGAAAAAGTGTTTATGTCTTTTTCAATTTTTTGTCAAGTGTTCCAATTACCCTGTTAAATTCATGACTTTCACACAAGAACTTCAAGTGATTTTGTTTAAACCTCAAGGAAGCATAGATTTGGAAGGCGGTAAGGCTTTGAGCAAACAGATGGCTAGAGTAGTCCCTCAAGCTTATCAACTCTGGGTTATTGACCTAGCAGAAGTTAACTTTATGGACAGTTCTGGGTTAGTTCCTTTAGTAAAAGGGTTAAAAGCTGCACGTCAGAGTGGTTGCCGCTTGGTTCTATGCAACGTACAAGCTCCTGTACGGTTGATTTTGGAACTTACCCAACTCGATACAGTGTTTGAAATTTTTCACACTTACCAAGATATTTTTACCAACGTCAAAGATAACAGTATGATGCTAGCAACTAACTAATAAATCTATCTAAAGAAGGATGGCGGAGTCAAGCAATATTTGCATTTTTTCACATTCTCTTAAGATAACAGTCTGGTGCTAGCAGGCTGATCTTCTTTTTTATCTAGAGAAGAATGTTGAGGGAAACTCATGGCTTTGAGCTAGGTAGTATAAATTGCGGATGAACGAATCTGTTTATTAGAAGTCATCTACCTAAAGCAGTAAAGTTCAGAAATGACTAAAATTGGTCAAAGCAAATGCAACTGTTTGTGACACTCCCCAGCTTTTTAAAGACAGGGTTTTTCAAATTATTCTAAGCTAATTGTTTTATATTCAGCGTAACTAGTGAAAGGAAGCAGGAGGTAAGAAAGGTTAGAACATCAGGCTTTACGTTATTTCTAACTCTATAGTTATTTTTGCCTCGATCTATTACTTGGATGCCTCCAAGATGCTTTGCCCCACTAATTTCTTACCTCTTAGATTCCACCATACTGGTGATTTTAGGCATTCTGGGGAGTGGAAATATTAGTTTGTTCGGATGCTGGGCGGGGAAAATTTGGTAAATCAATACCGCTGTGACTAGCATTGCGAGTTTTGAGTGCTAAACGGTAACTCACACTTTGCAGTTCTGCTTGCAGTTGGCGGTTTTCCCGTTGTAGCATTGCTACCTTTTCTCTGACTGGCGTCATCCGCTCTTCAAACTTCCGACGGTAAATTTGAGGCAACTCTTGTACTACTTGCTCCAACATCCGAGTGCGATCGGTAAGTTCTTGAACTGACTGTCGCAATTGATAAATTTCGGAGTCACGAGTTGTAATTTGCTCTTGGTAGAACGCCACCTGTTGTTCTACAGCTTGGAGTTGTTCTTGTAAAGCGTGTAACTGGGTCAGATCGCGCTCAAATTCCGGCTGGTGGGGCATAAAACTAGTGTTACCCTTTACCAGCCGGAAAAGTTCTTGAGATAGTTGTTGCACTAATTGATCGCGAAGTTGCAACTCTTGGCGTAGCTGCGATACTTCCGTTGAGAGAACTTGAATATTAGGTGTATCAGATTGGCTCACAGTAGCTTAAAGCTCCCATTCAGAATCTTGTCCACTCTTAGGTATAACTGCGGAAGTACTACCTTTGGCAAGTATTTGTTAATTTAGCATTCCCAAATAAGTCACGAAAAAAGAAAAAGACAAAATTTTATTGAATGGGAGTGGGGAGTGGGGAGTTAGGAGTTAGGAGTTAGGAATTCTTCCCCTGCTCCCTCATCTCCCTACTCCCTACCCCTTAAACCGTTGCTGCTACTTTAGTGGGCTTTTCCTTTTCCTCTTTAGGGGGTTTTTCTTGTTCAATTTCCTGCTTAATTGTCAAATAGCGAATCACTTCTTCACTCAAGCGCATGGCACGTTCAAAGGGGGCGATCGCAGTTGGCGGCGCAGTGTAGTTTAACTGAATGTAGATGCCATCGCGGTGTTTTTTGATTTCGTAAGCCAGACGGCGCTTACCACGATTTTGAATCTGGATATCCTCGGCGCCTTGATCGCGAAGCAAATTCTGATATTTAGTAACTGCTTGCTCTACCTGTTCCTCTCCCAGGTCAGGACGGAGGATGTACATTGTTTCGTAATTTGTAGTCATATTTTTCAGTTTCCTCATGGACAAAAGTGGCTGCTGATATTAATTTATACTTGGATTTTATTGAGAATGCCAGTATTAATCAACATCTAAAGCAACAAGGAACTATAATCTTACCAGTTTTCAATTTTGTTTCATTAGCCAAATCGCCGAAGTTTGGATTTTTTGGATGTCCATAATGAAAACTTGGTTGGGAGGCAACCCCGATATTTCTTTAACAAGATCGAGCGAGCTATCAGCTTCGCTAAGGGGTATCTTTCTTTAAGGGCATCTTATAGCGATCGCTTTTTTGCTCAAGGCTAAATCGGTTCGCTAAACAGCTAACTGACGATTGCTACCTGCTCACAGCTTCTAATCGCAGAAAAAAGGAATTGATCAAGGTTATGGCGCAGCGCTACGTGCGGATTCAAAATCCAGAAGGACAGATTTACTATGGGTTACTACAGCTATCCCTGAATGTGCAGGTGCTAGATGCTCCACCCTGGTTACAAGGACAACCCACTGATTTAACTTTCACACCAGAAAATTACCAAATTCTGGCTCCTTGCGCTCCCTCAAAAATTGTGGCGGTGGGTAAGAATTATGCCGATCATGCAGCCGAAATGGGAACTCTAGTACCTTCTGAGCCATTAATCTTTCTTAAGCCACCTACGTCGATCATTCCATCTGAGAGGGAAATTAAGTATCCTCCCCAGTCACAAAGAGTTGACTACGAAGGAGAGTTAGCTCTAGTAATTGGCGATTACGCCTTTGAATGTACACCAAAGGTAGCCCAAACCAAAATTTGGGGCTATACCATCGCCAATGACGTAACAGCGCGGGATTTACAAAAACAGGATGGTCAATGGACGCGAGCCAAAGGTTTTGATACTTTTTGTCCCTTGGGCCCTTGGATTGTACGGGAATTAAATCCAGGAGCGAGATTGCAGACTTTTGTCAATGACGACACTAATCCAGTTCAATCTACCTGTATCGATCGGATGGTGTTTTCCCCCGATGTTTTAGTTTCCTATATCAGTCAGGTGATGACGCTACTACCTGGTGATTTGGTGCTTACAGGTACGCCGGAAGGTGTAAGTGCTTTGCATCCCGGCGATCGCGTCCGCGTAGAAATTGAAGGTATCGGTCGCCTGGAAAACACCGTAGCGACCCGTTAATTTTTAACGCACCTGCATATACACTGCATCGGAAATCGCTGGAATTTCTGCGTAACGTCCCAGTAGAGACTGGACGGCAGAATATCCAACTGCTGCTACAACGCCTAGAAAGATGGTGTTAGCTACTGTTTCTATTGCAAAGCCAGTACCAGGAACCTGTCCTAAAACTCGCACCAGTATGGAACACAAAAATATAACTATGTCCAAAAGAATCGCCTGCATTGTGTTGAAACGAATGAAGTGACTGATTTTTTCGTTTCTTACCACTAATAGGAACAAGGCAAAGAACACAATTATTTGTCCAAATTGTCCTAAACTACCGTAAATTATTAGCACTGGTTGCAACGGTAAAAGCAGAACTCGTAGTGCTGGAAACTGATTCAACAAAAAGCTGCCAAACACTAAACCATCAACTAGAGGAAGCAAATAAGGCAAGGAAGCAAAAATTCGATCTGAAACTGTTGTAGACCCGCGCCAAGACATTATGCGTTCTCCTGTCGTTAAATTTTTATAGTTACTTGAGCTTAGGATAACGCAGTTGCTAGGTCTTGCTGAGAAATTCAACTATTCTATATGGGCGATGCGAAAGCCCATCATACATTCATATTGGTCTGGCTGCTGTTGAGTAAGTTTGCGAATGGCTTGACCACAGCGCAGTTGACCCCCACGCCAACGGGGTTGACCGCTCCCGTCAGCGAGTAAACAAGACTGGCAAACTTGCTCAGGGGCAAGGATTTGCTCGTCCATTAAAATGACTAGCATCGAATCCCTCCTGTAAATCCTCATTGTCAACCCCCATTTCACTCAAGGGAAGACGTGTTTTGTAGCGGTTGAAAGAGCCACTTCAGATAGATTGGATGCGTTTTGGGTGGTTAAGTGTTGTGATTGGCGATGGGCTTTGCGCCTAAGTTGGGCGATCGCAGAGGACACTTAAGAACCACATCCTACCTCTTTGTAGCAAAAATGTGGGCAATTACGATTCAATAACAATTCTCAAGTGAATTTTTATTTATTGTACGTTGTGTCTATTGGAAAGTGGGAATTTTAGTAAAAAATAATACAAAAATTTTTGCACTAAGTTGAGCAAAGACAACTAACGGTATCCATTGCATTCCTGTTAATTTAGCACTAGGATGTGTCAAACTTAATATTCAGAAAAGAACAAAAGCTTTATGCACAAGCAACACGGCGACTTATTGAAATTCCCTTGAGGTAAGTAGTTAAAGTGTAAGAAGTCAAGTCAGTAAAACTGAGTTAACTTGATAGCCATTTAAGTGAGGCATTTCTAAAATACTGAGGTAAACTTGCAAGCAAGTTAATCCACAATATTACTCAGCGGCTCGTCGGTCTGGGCATCACTTACAATGGAACACTGGCAATTTCTGATACAGAAACAAGGCGCTCGCTCGTGGCATATCCTAGAATCGCCAAATTTGGAAATTTTGGAAGGACAGTATAGAGTTTTGGCTCGTTCTAATCTTCTTAATACAGACGTGGAAGTGCGGGTAACTCACTCTTCAACTGAGGAAGTTCAACCAACGCGGCGAATTTTCAAGCGATCGCGTCGCACTAACTCAGAAGGGTTAATGCCGATAATTCCTTTTACCTACTTCCAAGCGGGAGTTTGGGAGTTGCGGTGTTCCGGCGATTTGATGTCGGATCTGCTCGGTAAATCTTGGCAATACAGTGTGCAAGTGCAAGTCTTCTCACTGTTAGCAGAGAGAGAGCCGAGGAAAAATTTAGAATCAAATTCACCCGATCGCCCAGATAATGTTTCTGACAACTTGGAATCTAATGCCCCAGCAGAAACTGTAATTGAGCTAGATAATGCGATCGCAGTTTCTGAAGAACTGGCAATTACTACAGATAGCAACCTTGTTACCACTGTTACGTCAGATGAAGGGAACTTGGAATCTAATGCCCCAGCAGAAACTGTAATTGAGCTAGATAATGCGATCGCAGTTTCTGAAGAACTGGCAATTACTACAGATAGCAACCTTGTTACCACTGTTACGTCAGATGAAGGGAACTTGGAATCTAATGCCCCAGCAGAAACTGTAATTGAGCTAGATAATGCGATCGCTGTTTCCGAAGAACTGGCAATTACTACAGACAGCAACCTTGCTACCACTGTTGCGTCAGATGAAACGGAAGAAGATGAAGATATAGTTATCGATCAGCCTGTAAGTCCTGTGTGGCTCAAAGGAGAGACGGCAGAGCAGATTTTACAAAATTTAATAGATTTAGCTTTACCCACCTCTGAACTGCTGCCCAAAGATGAAAAGGTTACAGATTCTTCGGCAACACATCTACCGCCACCATTACTGCTAACTTTAAGTCAGGATAATTACATTGCTCGTTGGGGACAAGCTCTTATAATCAACGGGTACATAGAATTCCCAGAAAAGACAAATATAGATTGGGGTGAAACATTATCTCCAAAAAGCTTACGGGCGCTTGAACTAGAAATTGAACTGCGATCGCCCAAGAACTCGAAAATATTGATCAAAGTACGGCAACCCTTATCTGATAAGAAGTTGCCCTTTACAATCAATACCTCAATTGATATTCCTGCTGATTGTGAATCCAAGCTAATTTTGGCAGATATCAATTTGTATGGTAAATTCGCCGATGCTGGCGAAGTCATGCCGTTAGCCAGCCAGTCCTTCACCATTACAGCAGATGTAACAGAATTACTGGCAATCACAGCCACAGCAAAATCCAATACATCTTTAAAAAATGACCCCATAACATCATCGGACTCATCTGCTGCTTTCACAGAAACAGAGACACCTGTTAAGCTCGATTTGAAACTATTAAATCTGGTCAAGACTGTAAAAACAGACCTGTCTCAGATAGTTAATCCATCCTCAAACACACCTCTACCACCTAAAATTAACCTGCAAGTTCTGCGAGAAGCTAACCTGCGGACATCTAAGCTCAAGAATTCAAGCATTTCGTTGCCTCAATTACCGAAACTGCCCCCGATTCAAAGTGATGCCAACATTTCCACAGATGTTGTTGCAGAACCACAGACACCGGAGGAGCTTGTAGAAAAGGATGCTACTATAGCCACCATCAACTTGGAGCAGTTGCTCATTAGGCAACGTCGAATGCCAATACTTGAGACTACTTTGCCATACTTGAAACGGCTACAAGCTTTGCCAGATGATGCCGAAGAAAAAGTAGAAAATAATGTTCCTCCAGATGCATTGGCAGTTAAAGCGGCTGAAGACTTGCCAAAGTTGGACGCGACTGTGGCTGAAGATGAAAAACTCCACCCACAAGGAGATGGAGTTTTTGAGCATGGGGAATCGGGGAGCCACTGCGGTCTTCTCCCAAGGGGAGACGCCAAGGGCGATAGGGTCTCCCCAAGTGGAGGAGGCAGTGCGGTCTTCTCCCAAGGGGAGACGCCAAGGGCGATGGGGTCTCCCCAAGTGGAGCAACTGCCGTCAAGTGGCGTCATGGGGCATGGGAAAGGCGCTACCAATGCCCGAAGCCTGTCGCCCCAAGCGACGGAGGGACTATCCCTCTCCACCGACAAGGGGATGGAGTTTACCGTCGCTTTCAATGAAAATATACCTGAATTAGTAGTAGGTGATACACAATTCCAGGAAGAATCTGTTGCTGAAGTCGAAGCTTTGCAAAATACACAATTCCAGGAAGAATCTGTTGCTGAAGTCGAAGCCTCGCAAAATGCACAATTAATTACAACAAGAAACCTTTATTCATCTCCCCTGCTCAGGAAGTGGATGCAGAGCCAAGGATACTCCTTGCCTGAATCTATCAACGAGCTGCAACCTCAAGATTACAATAACTATGTTCCAGCACAGCAGATACCCCTTTCTCCTAGTGCAGAAAATGCGAATATTGATGTTAACTTGCTGTTAGACCTAGATGCTAACACGGAGAATAATCTGAGCGAAGGTTGGAGCAGTTCACAACTTCTCCTGAGTGAAACGCGCAAAGGACAAGAGACATGGGAAGAAGTCGAAGGATTGGCTCCTGAACTGGAGAACTTTGGAGAAGATATAGACACAATGCAGGAAATGGAACTGGGGATCGAAGAAGATATGGAAATAGAAAAAGTACTAGAAGAACCAACAATCTCATCGGCTCTGTTAACACAAGTACCGCCCCCTCCTCCTCCGATAAAAATAAATATAGCGTCAGCTTGGTTGGCGCAAGAAATCGTTGTAGATGATATAGATAACGAGCTGGAAGGCGATACAACTGGAAGTTACACCTTTGAAGAAAAGGAGCAACCTGCTGTATATTCATCTTCTTCCTTACCTATAATTGCAGCAGCCACTGAGCCTTTGCCAACTCCACATTTGTATGTGCTAGAAGGCGAATTAATTGCTGGTAAGTCTATCATAGTGCGCGTAGTACTGCCAGAAGTACCTCTACAAGTTGTTGTCAAGTTATGGCTTGAAGATTATCAAACTCGCTACTTACTAGATGGGCCTCATTTATTGACAAATTTACTTCCTAATGCATTGGGAGGGTTGGAAGTGATGACACAATTAAACATTCCTTTTGGCTGTTTGGAAATTCGCTTAGAAGCGATCGCACTCGATCTTACAACCCAACAGGAGAGTCACAAAGTCACAATAGTACGAACCGTAATTCCTCCAGACTTGCCAAGCTTGCAACTAGATGAACTCCTGGGTATGTAACTCAGGTATGAGGGGCATTGGGCATTAGGAGTGCTGAGTGCTGAGTGCTGTTAGCGGAAGCGGGGCGTTTAGCCCGTGCTGAGTTAAGAGTTTTGTTTACCCCCTTGTCCTCTTGTCCCCTTGTCCCCCTATCTCCCTATCTCCCTTATCCCGCTCATCTTCCCCTGCTCCCCATCTCCCCTGTGTTAAAAATATGAAAGAATTTCAAAAATCTGGCAGGATTTGCAGTAAGCTCATTTTGAATTGTAGTGTGATTTCATAGGAACCTTTACTATGGCAGCATCTTTTTTGCCTTCTGTCTTGGCTAGTACTTCGTACTTGTCTGCTATCTTCGTGCCCATAATTGGTTGGATTTTGCCCGGTGTGGTCTTCGCGTTTCTGTTTTTATACATTGAAAGCGACGATATCAGCGATATTAACTGATACTGATGTAGTCATTGTCATTAGTCATTAGTCATTTGCAAAAAACAAATGACATAGACGCGCCAGCAGTGAAGCAGCGCGGTCTTCTCCCTTGGCGTTAGCCTCTCCCTTTGGGAGAAGGGGAGACGCCAAAGGCGATAGCGCAGCATTAGCGAGTCATCGAGCGTCTGGGGGTTTCCTCCATGAGCGACTGCTGTTAGCGCAGCGTTAGCGACGCAGGAGCGTCACCCGAAGGGCTTCCCGCAGGGTAGGACAAAAGACAAATGACAAATGACCAAAATTAATACCGCCCATCTCATAGAGACAGGCGGTTTTTTTAACGTTGATTTCTCAACAAATGCTAGAAAATTCTAACTTATAGTGTTCGGTTCAAACTAACTCATGTTAAATCGAAGAACCGAGTCCGGCGTAGGCACCATAAAAGAAAATGCCCAAGACTGTAATTATACCTAAACCTGCGACCGTAGCGACGACCCACAGGGGAATTCTCCCACTTCCAGACACAGCTTCTCTCCTCCCTTAACAACAAATCAACACACGTTTATAAACCAAGATTAACAACAGTACTTCTAATTAGTTAAAGAAGTAACTGGAAAACAGAATACCCAGAACGAAAATTAGTAGTAATCCCAGGTATAGAGAAGTCCGGTTTAGTTCAACCGGCTGATTATTGGGATTGGGCGATCTTTCTACCATAATTTCTCCTAACGTTGAATAAATTGCATTGCGGCGATCGCGCCCAAAAAGAATACAGTTGGTACACCTAAAGTGTGAACTGCCAGCCATCTAACGGTAAAAATTGGATAGGTAACTGGTTGATTGATGTTATTGCCGCTAGTCATGATCTCAAACTACTTTCCAATAAATTGTTCAACTTGTTTTTTCGCTTCAAAACGGTTCTTCACAATTGGTACTTCCTGCCGCACTGGTGTGAAATATTCATTGGGGCGGGGTGTACCAAAAGCATCATAAGCCAGTCCGGTGCTGACAAATAACCAACCAGCAATAAACAATGCGGGAATGGTGATGCTATGAATTACCCAGTAACGAACGCTGGTAATGATGTCCGAAAACGGACGTTCTCCAGTGGTACCTGACATTTAGATCCCTACCTTATACATAGAGTGTTATTGAGTTTATTATCCTACAAAGTTAAGAAAGAGTTACAAGTTGCAAAGTTCTTCTCAGAAATTAGGTATGGGGCATTGGGCGTTAGGAGTGCTGAGTGCTGAGTTAGGAGTTAAGAGTTAGGAGTTTTGTTTATCTCCTCATCTCCCTCATCTCCCTCATCTCCCCTACTCCCTACTCCCCACTCCCTACTCCCCACTCCCTACTCCCTAAGTTGTTTCAGGGTTTGGTAAATATTTGAGCAAAACGCCGCGATCGCCAATTATAAATCCCCGCTCTGGCTCTAAGAACACAATCTTGTACAAATTAGCCGCAACTTCTTCTACCTCACGGTCTTTTTCCCAGGTTTTGCCACCGTCGGCACTGCGTAGCAAATTACCGCTACCGCCACCTACCCAAATTTCATTAGGTGTGCGATATGCTAAATCTAGTAAACCCCAACTGGTGGATAACTCTGGATATTGTGCCTTTTGCCACTCGTCAGGTTTACTTTCGTCACTAAACTGAAGTTGACCTCCTCTAGCTAGCAACCACAATTGCCCATTGTCAGCAAAGCCCATGTTTTCTACCCGCCGAGAACTATTGCGGTTATGGGGTACCCAAGCATCTTGCCCTGGTTCCCAAGTTGAGTAGAAACTACCCTTAGCCGAAACTGCAACATATTTACCATCAGCAGAACGTTCCAAGTTACGCACCACACCCACTGCTGATTCCACTTGGGCTTTCCAGTTTTTACCACCGTCTGTGGTCTTATATATGGCTCCAACATTAGTAGCCATTTCAGCTGTATTGTCTGCTAGCGCTTTAACTGCGATCGGACTACCTGGTAGCTTTTCGCTCAGGGGAATACGCGACCAAGAAGCACCTTCATCGCTAGTGTGTAGTAAAAGTCCAGGCTCTCCGGCAATCCAGCCTTCTTTACCTGCAAAACTTACTGAGTCAAAGCGATACTTTTGCTCTTCCAGTTGCAGTATTATTGGTTTCCAGGTATTACCACCGTCATTGGTTTCCAATAGGGTGGCATTGCTACCTACTAAGTAGCCATGCTCAAGGTTATTAGTAAAAGCAATATCCAATAAATTCGAGTCTGTTGGCACAGAAATGACTTTCCAAGGGTTGTAGCTAACAGAGGGGACTTGGCTACAACCTATGCACATCACGACTACTATTAACAAGGCAAATATTCGTTGCCAACCTTTCACAATTGAATGCATCAGTATTTCTTAGTTATTTCTAAATTTTTGTCGGAGTTGGCAGCTAGGATGCTGGAAAATCCTGCGTTTTTCATTTTGAATTTTGTTAGCGTAGCGTAAAGCCTCTCGTAGAGAGCGTTATTTAGAATTGCTTAAGGGCTGTCATTGTAAGCCGTAGAGACTAATAAAAAACAAGAAACCAAGAGCCAAAGCACCAAAAATTAAGATATTCTTTTGGGTTGGCGTTAGGTTGTTGACACCCAAACCATAACCGAGATTTTCTTTGAAGCCGGATGCAGTACCGGCAGGGCCAATGTTGGCAAAAGCGGTCTTTTTAGCAGAACAAACTGGACAGCGCCAATTCATGGGCAGTTCTGCAAAGAGTGTCCCGGAAGGAATATCATGCTTGTCATCTCCCTTCTCAGGTTCGTAAACATAACCGCAGGCGCGACACTCGTAGCGGTCTAACACCGGAGTCTCAACAGCTGGTTCGCTCATGGCTAAGGCCTCGCAGAGAAGAAATCTTAAATATACGTTAAAAATTATGACATAATTGTTAGACTTTTCTATCACTAGCAAAAGCGAATCAAATACTTGAAGTGCGTCTGTTTCCCAGATTTCAGAAAAACCAAACAGATATAATGTAAAAGAAAGTTACGCAGTTAAGGGATTGGGCATCGGGCATTGGGCATTGGGGTATTGGGCATGGTTATTTTCCTTGTCCCCCTCATCTTCCTCATCTCCCTACTCCCCACTCCCCACTTCGATTACACCATAAACGGTAGATACTCATTGTGTTTGTCCTCAGCGGTTACGAGTACCTTCTAGGCTTCTTCATCATCTGTAGCCTAGTACCTGCCTTAGCGCTCTCAGCTTCCAAGCTCCTACGACCCAGTGGTTACGCCCCAGAACGTCGCACTACTTATGAATCTGGCATGGAACCCATCGGGGGAGCCTGGATTCAGTTCAACATCCGCTACTACATGTTTGCTCTAGTCTTCGTCGTCTTTGATGTGGAGACTGTATTCTTGTATCCTTGGGCGGTAGCTTTCCACCGTTTGGGGCTATTGGCTTTTATTGAAGCGCTAGTCTTTATTGCAATTCTTGTAGTCGCTTTAGTTTACGCATGGCGTAAAGGAGCTTTGGAATGGTCTTGAATTCTAACTTAACAACCCAGGGCAAAGAGCGAATCATCAACCCCATTGAACGGACTACAATCACTCAAGACCTTTCAGAAAACGTCATTTTGACGACGGTTGACGATCTTTACGACTGGGCGCGGCTTTCTAGTTTGTGGCCGTTGTTATTTGGTACTGCTTGCTGCTTTATTGAGTTTGCAGCTTTAATTGGTTCCCGATTTGACTTTGACCGTTTTGGGCTAATTCCCCGTTCTAGTCCCCGCCAAGCCGATTTAATTATTACGGCAGGGACTATTACGATGAAGATGGCTCCGCAACTGGTACGTCTTTATGAACAAATGCCAGAGCCGAAGTATGTAATTGCGATGGGAGCTTGCACAATTACTGGCGGAATGTTCAGCGTTGATTCTCCTACGGCAGTGCGCGGAGTCGATAAACTGATTCCTGTGGATGTGTACTTACCTGGTTGTCCTCCCCGTCCAGAAGCAATTATCGATGCAATCATTAAGCTGCGGAAGAAAATCTCCAATGAATCGATGCAAGAGCGGGGTAAAATTAAACAAACTCACCGCTACTACAGCACGACTCATAACCTGAAGCCAGTAGAGGAAATCTTAACTGGTAAGTATTTGCAGTCAGAAACTCGCTCTGTACCACCGAAGGAATTGACGGAAGCGATTGGTATGCCAATACCACCTGCACTACTGACAGCAAAGGCACAAAAGGAGGAACAAACCCGTGGCTGAAGAAGAATCTAAACCGGTACCAGCAGCGAAAGAAGAGTCATTGGTACAAGCGGGTAAAGTTTCCCTGTGGTTGACGGAAAATGGCTTTGACCATGAGTTTTTAGCACCAGATAAGAATGGTGTAGAGATAATTAAGGTGGCGGCAGATTTCTTGCTTCCTACCGCTACAGCCCTTTATGCTTATGGGTTTAATTATCTCCAGTGTCAAGGTGGTATTGACCTTGGCCCAGGACAAGAATTAGTGAGTATGTATCACTTGCTTAAAGTGGGTGATAATAGCGATCGCCCCGAAGAAGTGCGAGTGAAGGTGTTCTTACCACGGGAAAATCCCGTAGTGCCTTCTGTATACTGGATTTGGAAGGCAGCAGATTGGCAAGAGCGCGAGTCTTACGATATGTTCGGCATTATCTACGAAGGACACCCAAATCTGAAGCGGCTTTTGATGCCGGAAGATTGGGTAGGTTGGCCTTTGCGGAAGGATTACATCTCGCCTGATTTCTACGAGTTGCAAGACGCTTATTAGTAGAGACGCGACGCCAGTCGCTACAACGGGGAGCCACTCCGTTGGGCGGCTTTGCCGACTTGAAGGAAGTGGCGTGGGAACCCCCGCAACGCGCTGGCTCATTAATCGCGTCTCTACAAGAGTGAGGATTTTGATAAACTCACCACCAACCCCTTTCCGTCGGCGGAGAGGGGTAATGTTTTTTAGGGTTATGATGAAAGAAGATAATATTTTATTTTCAAACACAGACGCATAGAGATGGAGTAAAGATTTTTGAGTTGGGGCTAGACAGGCAGTAATATAAATACGCAGTAAAAATATTATTTTGTCAGAGCCAATGTCTAATGAATTACAAGAGTCTTTTAAACAAGCGTATTCTAACCTCGAATTATTGCCACTGTTGGAAAAGAAAGAAATAGAGAATTTTAGAGTAGATTATGGTAATGATTCTATAGAAAAGTTAATTCAATATATTGAATACAGTCCTAATGGTGACGCAAAGATTGTATTTACTGGACATCGGGGCTGCGGTAAATCATCTTTATTAGCTGAGTTAAGTAGACAAATTCAAGATAACTATTTTGTAGTTTTCTTTTCCATTGCTGACAGTATTGAAATGTCGGCTGTTAATCATATCAATATTTTGTTTGCGATCGCTCTGAATTTAATGTATGAGGCGGAAGCACGCAGAGTAGAAATTCCTAAAACTACTAAAGATCAAATCTATGGGTGGTTTGCAACTCGCACTCGGACTACAGAGGCAGAGTTAAAAGGTGGGCTGGAGTTGGGTTTTAATTTGCTCAGTTTCTTGAAAGCTCAATTAAAAGCTGATGCGAAAGTGAGAGAGGAAATTAAACAGGAATTTGAACGCAAAATATCGGAGTTAGTTGCCCGCATTAATGAAATTGCTGCATTGATTCAAGTCACTACTAAAAAAGATACTCTAGTCATTATTGATGACTTAGATAAACTAGACTTGGCAACAGTCAATGAAATTTATGGAAATAATATTAAATCGCTGTTTCAACCTAATATTAGGATTATTTATACTGTCCCTATTGCGGTAATGTGTAACAGTTTTATTTGGGAAAATATTAAGTCAGAAAGCAAAAACCAAACTGAGCTAATGTCTGTTATCAAAATTTTTCATAAGGGTGATAATCGTTTGCCTGATGCCAAGCCTCGGAGTGAAGCAACAAATATTTTATGTGAAATATTACAAAAACGAATTTCTAGTGAATTAATAGACAAGTCAGCCGCAGAGATGATTGTTGTTTACAGTGGTGGAGTGCTGCGGGAGTTGATTCGTCTGGCTAATATATGCTGTCTCATCTGTTTGCGACTTATCAGGCGGAAACCAGGAGAAAGAATCGTGATTGATGACCAAATTATAGAACAAGCAATTAAGGAAATTCGTAACGATCTTTCCCTGCGTTTAGGAAAAGAAGATTTCCAAATTTTGAAAACTACTTATGAGAATTTCGAGCCTGACGACGTACAGCAGTCAGAGTTTTTAGAATTACTACATGGTTTGCGTATCTTGGAATATCGTAATGATGAAACTTGGTATGATGTTCACCCCATTCTTGTAGAAACTTTGAAACGCAGGGGATTGATTAATTAATGATGAATGAAGACTTGCTGACAGATGATGAAAACAGAGATGCTTATGATTATTTAACTATTTCTATTGAAGCGAAAGCACATCGATTAAATTTGCTAATTGCTGTTTGTGATGATGCTAGTTTTCGTGATGAGATTATTGCTCAGTATGAATCAGAATTACAGCCACAAATTCGTTGCTATCGGGTGACATTGGCAAGGAATGAGCCGAGTTTGACGGCTGCTATTTCTCAATTGGTAAAAAGCGAGGAATATTTGCAGCAACATAACCCAGCAGTAATTACTGTGACTGGTGCTGAACAGCTTTATTTTCTCAAACTGGGAGAGGAGCGTTCGGAACAAGAGATATTTTTCGGTTACTTGCAGTGGACTAGGGAAGCGTTGAGGGAATTTCCGTTTGCGATTGTGTTGTGGGTGACTAATCAGATTTTAGTTAACTTGATTAAGAAAGCACCTGATTTTTGGAGTTGGCGCAATGGTGTATTTCGGTTTGTATCTAGAAAGAAAAACACTATTTCTGGTAAAGATATAGAACCGATTCGTTTTGCTTTCAGTGGCAACGAAATTTCAGGCTTTGATGATGATAACCCTTATTTATTGCCCATAGAAGATTTGCAAAAATTTATTCAAAATGCAGAACAGCGAGGTGTAAAAGATGCAACTTTAGCAACTTTGTACTTTAGCTTAGGAGATATTTATAGTAAAAGACTTGAGCGGGGCGAGTTTCAAGATTACAAAAAAGAACAAGAATTAGGAATTGAGTATTTTAGCAAGGCTATTAAACTGCAAAAAGAGTTAGGTTTAGAGAAAGACTTAGCCACTAGCCTCAACAATTTAGCGTATCTCTACGATTCCCAAGGCAGATACAGTGAAGCCGAACCCCTTTATCAACAAGCTTTAGCACTCGACCGTAAGCTGCTGGGCGAATCACACCCAGATGTTGCCACTAGCCTCAACAACCTCGCGGGACTCTACGATTCCCAAGGCAGATACAGCGAAGCCGAACCCCTTTATCAACAAGCTTTAGCACTTAGGCGCAAGCTGCTGGGTGAAGAACACCCAGATGTCGCCACTAGCCTCAACAATTTAGCGTATCTCTACGATTCCCAAGGCAGATACAGTGAAGCCGAACCTCTTTATCAACAAGCTTTAGCACTTAGGCGCAAGCTGCTGGGTGAAGAACACCCAGATGTCGCCACTAGCCTCAACAATTTAGCGTATCTCTACGATTCCCAAGGCAGATACAGTGAAGCCGAACCTCTTTATCAACAAGCTTTAGCACTTAAGCGCAAGCTGCTGAGCGAAGAACACCCAGATGTCGCCACTAGCCTCAACAACCTAGCAGGACTCTACTCTTTCCAAGGCAGATACAGTGAAGCCGAACCCCTTTATCAACAAGCTTTAGCACTTAGGCGCAAGCTGGTGGGCGAAGAACACCCAGATGTTGCCACTAGCCTCAACAACCTCGCGGGACTTTACCGTTCTCAAGACAGATATAGTGAAGCCGAACCTCTGTATATCCAAGCTTTAGATATTGTAGAGAGGCGGTTAGGGTTAAATCACCCAAAAACTGTAACTGTGCGTAAAAATTTAGCAGATTTGCGCGATCGCCTCTCCTCAGAACAGTAACAGCGATCGCCTAATCTCGGCTTTTGGAGTTCCAAGCAAGAATATTCTTGTTTCAAGCAAGAACGTTTTTGTTTCAAGTAAGAATGTTCTTGTTTTAAGTGAGAACATCCCTGTTTCAAGCTAGAAGTTTCGTGTTTTGAAGTGGAATGGTGGGGTTATGAGGGCGATCGCTTGACCTTGGAACCTCAAACTTGATACTCTCAGCTTAAACTTTGGTAGCGATCGCCCCGAAGAAGTGCGAGTGAAGGTGTTCTTACCACAGGAAAATCCTGTAGTGCCCTCTGTATACTGGATTTGGAAGGCCGCAGATTGTCAAGAGCGCGAGTCTTACGATATGTTCGGCATTATCTACGAAGGACACCCAAATCTCAAGCGGCTAGTGATTTTTTCTTGCTCTCTACTGCATCAAACTACTCCTGTTACAAGTGGACGGCGTTTTGTTCTTCTGTCGTTCTTTTATAATGAGCAAGATGCCCAGTTACAGGAAGAAAATAGCAAGTACGTTGTACTCGACAATACTGATGGTAATTAGAGGTAAAAAAGTTTGTAAACAGACATATCTTTCTATTCAAAACAGGATTCAGGATAACATTTAGCAAAGCAGTGTCTTAGCCTTTGGCCTAACCCACCCTAATATAGCGGTTCTCAATTGCATGGAATACAGACCTAACCCCCAGCCCCTTCCCTTCAAGGGAAGGGGAGTAAGATTCAAAGCCTCTTTCCTTTTAGGAGAGAGGTTTGGAGAGAGGTCAAAACTGTACTGCACCCAAGCAAGAACTGCTATAAAACTAGGCAAACTTTTTAATTAAAAGAATTTACCAAATCCACCACCACCAGGAGTTTCTATCACAAAAACATCTCCAGTTTTCATCTCTACTGTTGCTGTGCTATCTAAATTTTCTTCAATTCCATTCTGACGTTGTATCCAGTTGCGTCCAACTTTTCCTGCCTCCCCACCATTTAATCCAAAGGGAGGAATAACCCGATGACCAGAAAGAATATTAGCTGTCATCGGTTCAAGAAATCGAATCCGGCGGACAACTCCATTACCACCCGAATATTTTCCTTTGCCACCGCTATCGGGACGAAGACTAAAGCTTTCTAAAAGTACAGGATAACGGGTTTCTAAAATTTCTGGATCGGTCAAGCGGGAGTTAGTCATGTGAGAATGAACACCATCAGTGCCATCAAAATCAATTCCGGCGCCAGAGCCACCGCAGATAGTTTCATAATATTGATATTGCTCATTACCAAAAGTAAAATTATTCATCGTTCCTTGAGAAGCAGCCATAACACCCAAAGCACCATATAAAGTATCAACAATAGTTTGAGAAGTCTCTACATTACCCGCAACTACTGCGGCTGGATAGGTTGGATTGAGCATACAGCCAACCGGAATAATAATTTCTAAAGGATTAAGACACCCAGCATTGAGAGGAATATTATCATCAACTAAAGTACGGAAGACATATAAGACTACTGCTTGAGTTACAGCTTTAGGAGCATTGAAATTACTATTTAGTTGCCGAGAAGTACCAGTAAAATCGATGGTAGCACTGCGGTTTTCTGGGTGAATCGTTACTTTAACTTGAATTTGTGCGTCATTGTCCATTTTATAAGTAAATGAGCCATCCTTGAGAACTGCGATCGCACATCTAACAGACTCCTCAGCATTAGCTTGCACAAATTTCATATAAGCTTGAACAGTATCAAGTCCGTATTGTGAAACCATTTTCCGCAGTTCTTGAACTCCTCGTTCATTGGCGGCAATTTGTGCTTTTAAATCAGCTAGATTTTGGTCGGCGTTCCGAGCAGGATAAGTATGATTTGAGAGGTGCTGTCTGATTGCTGATTCTCGAAAATTCCCCTCTTCAACTAAGAGAAAATTATCAAAAATAATTCCTTCTTCTTCAACTGTGGTACTCTGGGGAGGCATGGAACCGGGAGTAATTCCACCGATATCAGCTTGGTGTCCGCGAGAAGCGACGTAGAATAGGGGAGTAGATGCAGAATTTTCTCTACTTTCTAGAAAAACAGGGGTAATTGCAGTTACGTCAGGAAGATGTGTACCGCCGTTATAGGGATTATTGGATAGATAGACATTTCCCGGTTGTAGGGTATCGCCTTTATCATTAATTAAACTGCGGACACTTTCGCTCATTGAGCCTAAATGTACGGGAATATGGGGGGCATTTGCTACTAATAATCCAGAAGAGTCAAAGATAGCGCAGGAGAAATCTAGCCTTTCTTTGATATTCACTGATGTGGCCGTGTTTTGGAGAATAATCCCCATTTGTTCTGCAATAAATTGATAGAGATTTTTGAATATTTCTAAGCGGACGGGATCAGGTTGAGATGTTGTGTACATTTTTAATTCCTATAAGTTGAGTTAAGCAAAGTGCAACCCAACACAAAACTTGATTGATGTTGGGTGTCACTTCATACATTATGTTCTCGACCTATAAACCTCATACATTAAGAGGCTACCTGCTACAGCAAGATTGAGGGAGTCAACCGTACCTACCATTGGAATCCGAACAAGATGTTGGCATAAGTCTCGCTGTTCTGGAGTTAGACCTTGGCGCTCCTCGCCCAGCAAAAGAAGAGTAGAATTGGGATAATTAAACTGATGAAATTCAGATATCCCATCTGGTGAAGCACCAATAACAGGACAATGGTGGTTCTCTACCCAATGACGGAGCGCAGAAAAGCTTGTGCGTACAAACTTCTGGTTAAAGAGCGAACCCATAGATGCCCGAATAACATCGGGAGCAAAAGGATCTACGCTATCTTTGATAAAAATAAACCCAGCACCGCCAACAGCTTCTGATGTGCGAATCAAGGTTCCGAGGTTTCCTGGTGAGCGAACAGTTTCAAGAACCACCCAGCACAAATCAGGTTGTGGCGAGATATCACGCAGCTTGAACCAACGCTGACGAACAATTGCACCAACTCCAGAAGCACGTTCACTTTGGGAAACACGTCGAAACTGTTCGGGTGTAAGGCTGATGCAAGGAACACCAGAACGCCGAGATTGCCGAACTAGTTTCCGTGCTAAAGGTGCTGTGAGCAGTTTCTCACTAAACGCGATCGCCAATATATCAAAACCGTTGTCAATTACTTTTACAAAATTACGCACACCCTCGATGTAGAACAATCCAGAGGCGTTACGATATGTGCGGTCAAATTGGAGCCTTTTAACTTCGGTTAGCGTAGCCTCAACATCTAACCGTTCATGGCTGGAACTATTAACACCAGCCATCCTCCTTGAGCAGAGCTACTTGGCTCTCTACATAAAAAACTTGAATTAACATGAGATATTGCGGAAACTATACCGCAGACATCAACTTCACTGCGATCTATATTAGCATGGACTCTTTATATTTTTAATATTCCCAGTCATAGATAATATCGCTAAAGTCTAATTTTTTAAGATCGTCTTTTAAAATGCGAAAATTACATACACTGTATATCCAGTTAATACTTAACACATCATTAGATTCGCTAGCCATTTGAAACAAAAGAATTTCTGGGTCTTGTTCAATTGCATTTCGAAGAAATTCCGTCGTTTTTTCTTCTAGATGAACAGTATAAATTAATTCTGTTCTCACAAAATCTGGATAACCACCTATTTTACTACGGCAAGAATATGATAGCTTTATATACTCGTCAAATATTCCTTCATTAGTATCTAAGAGGTCAAAATAATCATTCGCAACAATTTCATTGATGCCACTGTAACTTATTGGTGCATATTTTTGAGTAAAATTTAAACTACAACAGCCATCAATAATATTTGTTTCTGTTTTAGGCAAAAAATCAAAATTTCTGATAATATTTTTTATATTTAAGTCTGGTTTTTCAAAATATAAAACTCTAAATCCAGATTGGTCTGTTTGATTTTTATAGTTCAAACCATACGGAAATTCATAACTGATATAAAACTGCACAATACCCTGATTTGGGAAACCTTCCAATAGAGGTACTTCGGCAAAATTAATCTGTGCAATAAAAAATAAATAGTCACCTTCGGAACTTTTTGGATAATCAAAACCTTTTGGTAAATAAGGCAAACCACCAAATTTACTTTGCCACCAATCTACCTGGTCATTATTTTCAATTGTGATTTCAATAAAAGGCCGTATCGTCGCTTCAATTCTGTCCCGATAAGGTTCTAGTTCTGGAGGAATGGGAATGTACGGTTTATAATTCATATACTACTCATCAATATCAATATTTGACCAACTTTTGCTATGAAGATGTATACAAAAATTTTGAAATGATAATTTATCGCAGTATACCATCATTGCTATTTAAGATTGACTTGCCGCCCTGATTCTTTACCTTCTAGATAAAATTAAATGATTATGTTCAGTTAATCTTGCTTCCCAGTTAGGCTCAACTACAATTGTGCTAATTTTTTCGATAATAATCGCAGGCCCATTAATATTATCTTCTGGTTGTAAATCTTCCCGTCGATAAACAGGAGCATCATGCCATCTATCAGCAGTAAATATCTTTACTGTCTCAACAGATACGGGGGCTTCATCTAGAGAACGAGTACGAATAATTAAAGGTTCTTCGGGAGTATCCATTTTCTGAATTACTTCCACTGAAGCAGATTCGACAATTAAGCTTTTCTCTAATTGAATAAAACCATAGCGAGATTTATGTTCAATCTCAAATTCTTGTCGCATCTTTACCACATTATCAGTAAAATTAACTGTCAAAGTAGTGTTAGTACCCTCATATTTTAAGTTAGCTTTTCGGATTACTTCTACTTGACTCAGTGTTCCATCCATTTCACTACTAGCTTGAGTTTCTAAATGTTCCATTAACTCCTGTAAGTTAGGAACTAATGCTTGAGTTAAAGGTTGTTCAACTCCTGCTTCTCTAATTGCCCCCACATCAGCTAATCCCATTCCGTAAGCAGACAGAACTCCCGCATAAGGATGTAGAAATATTTTTTTCATTCCCAAGGTATCGGCAATTAAACAAGCAACTTGCCCACCTGCACCGCCAAAACAACAAAGCACATATTGGGTAACATCATAACCGCGTTGCAAACTAATTTTTTTAATTGCGTTCGCCATATTTTCCACTGCGATCGCCATAAATCCAGCGGCTACTTGTTCAGGAGTACAATGATTTAACGTAGCGGCTTGAATGTCTTGAGTTAATTGGGTAAATTGTTGAATAACAATATCTTTATTTAAAGGTAAATTACCATCAATGCCAAAAACTGAGGGAAAATATTGTGGGTGAATCTTACCTAACATCACATTGGCATCAGTAACTGCTAATGGCCCGCCACGTCGATAACAAGCAGGCCCAGGATTTGACCCGGCAGATTTAGGGCCAACACGATAACTAGAACCATCAAAAAAGAGAACTGAACCGCCTCCAGCAGCAATGGTATTAATTGCTAATACAGGAACTCGCATCCGTGCCCCAGCAATTTCTGAATCTAGTTGTCGTTCATATTCTCCTTTAAAGTGAGCAACATCTGTACTTGTTCCTCCCATATCAAAAGTAATAACTAACTTGAAACCTGCTCTTTTACTAGTTTGAAGTGCGCCAACAATACCACCAGCCGGCCCACTTAAAATACTATCTTTTCCTTGAAATTGTTCCGCTGCGACTAAACCGCCATCAGATTTCATGAACATTAATTTGACGCTGGGTAACTGACTCGCTACTTGGTTAACGTAACGACGTAAAATAGGAGTTAAATAAGCATCGACTACTGTTGTATCTCCCCGACTAACCAATTTCATTAAGGGACTAACTTGATGGGATACAGATATTTGAGTAAAGCCAATCTCTTGGGCAAGTTTAGCTATTTGTTGTTCGTGTTCAGGATAGCGATCGCTGTGCATAAAAACAATAGCACAACTCCGAATTCCTATATGGTAAACTGCTTGTAAATCACTTTTGACTTTTTCAATATTTATAGATATTAATTCATTTCCTTTAGCATCATAGCGTTCATCTATCTCAATCACCTGTTCATAAAGCATCGTTGGTAAAATTATCTGGCGCGCAAAGATGTTAGGACGATTTTGGTAGCCAATTCGCAGCGCATCTTTAAACCCTTTGGTTATCAGAAGAACAACCCTGTCTCCTTTTCTTTCTAACAACGCATTTGTTGCTACTGTTGTCCCCATTTTTACCACTTCTATCGCTTCAGTTGGAATGGGTTCGTTGCTAGCAATACCCATGATATCTCGAATCCCTTGGATGGCTGCATCTTGATATTGTTCGAGATTTTCTGAAAGTAGTTTGTAGACTATAATCCATTGCTGATTAGGCAGAGTCACAATTAAAAAACGTTCAGGATGTTTTGAAACTCCATCGATAATTGCTTGATTATTAGTAACAGCAACAATATCTGTGAATGTACCACCACGGTCAGCAAAAACCTTCAACATTACTCTGTTTACTCGATAGTATAGAGGTAGCATAACAATAGAATTTAGAGTATTTATACTTCCTCAATTTTAAGTTTTGATTTTTCAGCTAGTGAGGCGGGTTAGCGACGCCGAATAGCCCGTCGTAGACATCGCTACATCCAACCCAGGCATCGCGTCTGAGAAATTGTAGCTATTGCAACCAGTAAGTTTAAGTATTCTTAAATTCATAATCATGCTATTATAAAACTAATATCAAATCGGTTCTGGTGGGGATCAGCCATCAGACGCAAGGGGGAAAGTTCGGTGTAAATCCGGCGCTGTCCCGCAGCTGTAATGAGGCTTATGCCTCAAAGTCAGAATGCCCGACTGTGATACTGCTTAGAATCACAAAAAACTGCTAACTTCTCTTGCTCAAAATATAGGTCAACGGCTGTGATAAGATGATGTTCCTCCTTCACATTGAAAGCTGAAACCATGTCGTAGAAATTTGCATAAACAGATCCATCTTTAAAAATGGACGTTTGAATTTTTGGAAAAAGCCCTTTGTTTGCTAAAGCGTGAATTAGAAATAATTCTATAGGAGAATCTGCTCCCCACAGCTTACGAATCTCTAACTTTGAGAAGGAAGTGTAATAACGCTTGATTCTATAATCACGGTATTTTCTTCGAGTACGGTTGTCAGCAGAAACTATGTCTGTGAGGAGTATATCCCGTTTGTTATACTTGCTTGCCAAGAAATACACGCCAATAATGAATCCAATCGAGTCAGTATAGATATCCAGATTACTTTGTGAATTGAAAAAAGTTCCAAAGCTTCCAAATAAATCCCATTCTCCTTTAAATGGGTTGAAATTTAGATATACAGGTTCTTGTTCCAAGACTTTTTCTATAGAAAAGTTCTTGAAAAATGTAGCACTCATTTCCTGTGGCTTACCTCTTTTTGATGCTGGGATAAGGGAGATACTGTAGGGTCTTCCCTGAATTACATTGTCGGAACATCTCAAATCATAGAAATTGGCTACTACAAATACCATTTGAAACTTGATTTCTTGCCTTAAATAGTAATCAATGGCTTCTTGAGATGGTTGTAGTGTAATTCCAGAAGGATACAGTCTAGCAATATCTAATGTTATTGGTTCAAGACCATCTAATGTAAGAATGTCGATGTTAAGGACTTCTGGTAAAACAGAAAAGTTGGGAGCAAAAGGTAAGTGTGGCAGGCGCTTATAATACGGAATTTTTTCTAAGCTGAGTGGACGATTAACAATCATTGTTACTGCTGAATCAGATTTGAAGAGCTTTAAGAGGCTACCAAGTTCTCTCTTGAGAATAGCGCACTGACCTTGGCTCTCGCCTCACAGCATTCTGATCGAAAATATTGTGCTTCGCAGCAGGAACCATTTTTAAAGACGCGATATATCGCGTCTCTACATCTAAACCAATAATAAATCCTTCTTAGAAATCATCCCAACCTTCAATGCTAGAGGACATGACGTAACTGGTGACACTCGCCTCAAAGAAGTTTGCCTTCGTGTGAGCTTCTTTCTTAGTATCTGAGAAACGCTCCAAATGAGCATAGGGGCTTTTCTTGTAGGTAGCTTCTGGAAATAATTGCTCTAAACCGATCGCCTTCAACCGAGCATTTGCCAGATATTTTGTGTAGTGTTCTGTACTGTTTGCCGTAATACCCAGAATATCATCTCCGACAATATGTGCTGTCCACTTGCATTCATGCTCGACAGCGAGAGCAAACATTTCGTAGATTTGTTCGCGGCTGTGGGGGAAAACTTGCATCGCTTCTGGAATCAATTTTTGATACAGGCGCACATGGGAGAGTTCATCCCGGTTAATCATTCTAAAGATATCGGCACTCCCAGACATCAGCATTCGTGATGACAGGTTGTAGAAAAATATAAACCCATTGTAGAAATACAACCCTTCCAATAAGTAATCTGCTAACAGCGATATGAAATAATTCTCTGGTGTCGGGTTATCGACATACTTTTGGTATAATCCAGCAATGAATTCGCATCGTTGTTTGAGAATGCGATCGCTCCGCCAAAAATCATAGACGTGTGTACGGCGATCGCTGGGAATCACCGTCTCAATAATGTATTGATAAGACTGATTGTGCATTGCCTCTTGGGAAATTTGTTCTGCCATACATAGCGCGATTTCTGGTGCAGTCACGCTGTTTTTGATGTGAGGCACATTACAGGTTTGTACTGAATCAAGAAACGTCAGGTAGCTAAGGATGCCATCAAATGCACGTCGTTCTCCAGGCGTGAGATTGACGTAATCTGTCACATCTTGAGTAATGTCTATTTTTTCAGGAATCCAAAAGTTCTCTCGCATTTGACGGTAGAGAGAGACAGCCCACGAGTAGCGAACATCGTTTAATTGCATTAAGTTCGTAGTCTCTCCGAACCATATTAAACGGTTGCCTGTATCATCATTCCCGTTCGGATTGAAAACGGGATTAATCGGCATTAATGATTGTCTTGGTTGGTACACTTTAATTCTGTTTTGATTAGTTTTCACTCTTAATTGGGCAATGGGTAATGCCCATTGCCCATTGCCTATGCTTGATAACTGATAACTGTTTACTGATGACTAATGTTCAGCTTGCACAAGCAACACATTGCTCGTTCGATTCTTTGAAACTATCTTTTTGAACAGTGCGAATATAGTAGATTGCTTTACAACCCAATTCCCAAGCCAGCATTAGGGTTTCAAAAATATCAAGAGCGGTGAGAGAACGCTCAGGTTCGTCGGGGAAATAAACTCCAGCGTTGAGATTAAATAGCAATTCCATTGAAATTCCTGTATCAATCCATTGTTGGATTGTGGCGATCGCCCGCACCACTTTTTTCTGATCCAGTGTCTTATTTTCGACATAAAACCATAAATTATCCCGAATGTAAGGTGGTGCGATCGGTACTGAACCCTTTGCCCACTTTTCATAAAAGAATTTGCTGTAAACGGGTAAAACACTTGGTGTACAACCCTGAACTAAAGATGAAGAAGTATTGGGTGCGATCGCTGTTGAAGATAAGCCCTTTCAAATTCTTCACCCCAAACTATTGCCAATTCAATGCCTAAACGAGTTCGTACCTCATAAGGATCAACTAACGTCCATTCTTCATCTGCTGCTACTCGCCGCATAAATTCGTCACTGACAACCAATTGCGGGAACACGTCATAAGCTTTGCGTCGCCCGTCCCCATTCTCTGTTTGCATTTCCAAAAATTCGGGCAAGTCCAAACAACTGGCTAGCGAGCCATTGGGAATCCGCAAATTCGCTAAAATGGGCGTTGCTAAAGATATTTGACGACGGGCGATCGCTTCATAAAATTGCTTTGCCCAGGTTAATCGATTATCTGGTGTTTCCACGGAAGCAATCAAGAGCGCACAAGTTAAAAATGCTTCTTGTGGTAGCTCATTCGCCAAAAGATATCGCTTTGTCAGTAATACTGCTCCCGCATAATCATAGTCTGCATCCCAGTCGGAATTGATCCAAGTATTAGCAATCTCTAATTCTGCATCTGTGTAGATTAAAATGCGGCGATCGTATTCTCCTGACAAAACTTTTGTTTGTACAGTCCGAGCATAATAACCGTACTGATAACCACGGCTAACTGTTATTTCTTTCCACAAACTCCAAATGTGTAATCGCCCTGCTACATAGCGCCAATCAGGTTCTTCAGGACTACACAAATCCAAAGCACAGCGAATCAAATTATCTTGAATTTATCTTGTGGTAATTCCAGGACGCAATCGAGTTGTCAGATGTGCTTCTAGAGCAATAGAATTTGCTGAAAGTCTGCAACAAGCCCAATTAACTACTGTGCGAATTTTATTAATTTCTAACGGTGTTGTCGAACCATCGCGACGAACAACATAAATATCCGTTGTAGAGTCCTCAAAAAGTGTGGATGAAGCTTGCATACAAGATGTGTTGATGAATTGTAGAAAAATAATTGTAAGAATGGAAAAGAATTGTTAACTGGGTTTGGCAATAGTAAGGACGTTTTCTATATTGTTTGATTTGCTGACAACCAGTTAAGTAAATCTTCAATAGCTGTAAAATCCAATAAAGCTTCACCAAGTGATTCTAATTGCTCTAAAGAAAGAGTTTGAATGCGCTCCCGAACCTCTTGAGGTAACTCTCCTACCCGTCTTTGTAGTAGCCGTAGTACAAGAGTTTGTCCTTGTTCCTGCTTTCCTTCTTCCTTCCCACGCTCGTAGCCAATGCGTTCGCCTGTGGTAATGTAGCTCATAATCCGCTCCTGCTCAAATTGCTTAAACTCTTGCCAAAATTCTGCTTCCAAGGCTTTTGGTAAAATCATAACCCAATCAATAAATCGGTACAGGTTACGAATATCCCTTTCCTGTAATCCTAATTCATACAATCTGCGAATTAAGCTAAATTTCCAAGTTTTACGTTCTCCTGGCTTTTTACTTGTTTGCTGTGTTTTCAAATGCGCCATGACTACGGTTGCAAATGGATTGTCACTGGCTTCTAATTCTGCCCAATTATTTTGATAATCTAAAAGCTTGACGATGCCAAATTCAAAGTTAAGCCTGGTATCAGGGTAATTATAACTATATTGATTTGGTCGCCATGTCAGGTCAGTATCGCATAAAATCGCCAAACTAATGGCAGGTTTGGCAAATCTATCAAAAATTCGCAGGTTGTAGGAAAACATTCTTTCTGCAAAAATGTCTTCTGATTTTGCCTGAATTTCTACATGGATTAATAGCCAAATTTCTTGTCCTTGAATTTGCCATACTTTGACTAATTTATCTGCATATCGTCTACCAAGTTCTCCTTCACGAGCTATTTGCTGAAATTCTTTATCGAGAAATTCGTGGGGACGTTCCCAATTAATTAATGCTGCTGTTTGGGGGAAGAAAAATTGCATTGCTTGGGGAAAGTAAGCTTCTAAAATTTCTTTCCACGGACTATCATTATCTGCTCTTTCAAGTTCCTCGGTCATCAGTTGATTGATAGATGGTGGACTGACAAATGAATTAAGATTTTTAACAATTTTTGCGTAAGTTATGAAAATGGTCTACAGAATAATGCCAGCGCTATGTCAGCAAACGCTGGCAACCCTAAAAAGTTTGTTGGGTTGAAAAATTTCTAGAAGAATTGCCCAATAAAAATCTAGAGCAAGCTTTGGTAAAGAATGAGACTTGCCCCGATGAATGACGAATGCCAGTATAGATCGACCATTGATTTTTATGCAAGCAAATCACAGTTGTGTTAGTATTCAGATGAATCTCGGTTCTAGTGGGGAACAGCCGCTAGAGGAAACGGGGAAAGTCCGGTGTAAATCCGGCGCTGTCCCGCAGCTGTAATCAAGGCTAGGCTTGCCTTGTGAGTCAGAATGCCCGCCGAAGTGAACTTGTAAATTTTGTACATCTGCGAGGCACAGATAAGTATTTTTATGAAGATTTCTATAACTACTCAGCTTTACGTTCTCATAGTTCCACATATCAAGACGCTACAGATTACGACTTTCTATGAGAGGGTAGGCGTTTAATTTCTGGTACAGATTGCGTTTTTAGATGCAGCGATCGCGATCGCTACTCCAGATGAGAGTATCGCTTGCAAATAGTCACAGCAACAAAAAAACGTTGTATTAACTAACAGATAGAAGTTGTTCAAAACAGGTAGTAAATGGCGTGTATGACGTACATATTACTGTGACACTACTGAACAAATGCTTTTTCAATTACGCATAGAAATTGCTAATTTACTAGACTAATACTTCAGTTAATCATCATGCCGAAATTCTATCTTCACCGAGTTGGGAAGATTCCCACTTCTGTTCATCCCTTTGTCAAACAAACGGCTTTCCCTCAAGACAAACACAAGCCCAGTCTACTTAAAGGGAAAATTATTCAAGATGTTCAAAACAGTGCAATGTCGGTGTATAGGATGATTTATATTGCGATTGCCGACCGTGGGCGGTTACGACATCACTCCTCTGATTCAGGACGAGCAGCAATGAGTAAACCTTTAGATCGACTCAAATAGGCGTACAAGAACGTTCAAAATTAATGTCAAATTTATTATATTTTGTAATTGGTTTTCTTCTGCTTTTGGTGATTGGAATTGCGGCTTATCTTCTGACTGCCCGCAAGTATCAATCCTCAGCCACAGTCGCCAATTCCTACGATCAATGGACTATTGACGGCATCGTAGAGTTTTATTGGGGGGAACACATTCACCTTGGTCACTACGGTTCGCCACCGCGACGAAAGGATTTTCTGGCTGCTAAATCTGACTTTGTACATGAAATGGTTAAATGGGGTGGTTTAGATAAATTACCCCCTGGTACTACCGTCTTAGATGTTGGCTGTGGTATTGGCGGCAGCAGTCGGATTTTAGCGACCAAAATCCCTCAAGCTTGTTTAGGTAGCGATCGCAGCTAGTTATGAATATTTGGATTTTAACGCCTGCTGAGTGTAGTGATATCTGCGGTTTGAACAACTTCCTACACATCGCAAAATTAATCAACAAACGACACACTTTATAATATGCAAAAAATTCCCGTCACAGTAATTACAGGATTTCTAGGGGCAGGCAAAACGACGTTAATTCGCCATTTACTGCAAAACAATGAGGGACGACGCATTGCTGTTTTGGTGAATGAATTTGGAGAAATCGGAATTGATGGCGAACTTTTGCGTGACTGCCGAGTTTGTGACGATGAAGAAGACGCCAACAGTAATATTGTTGAACTCACCAACGGTTGTCTGTGCTGTACGGTGCAAGAAGAATTCCTCCCAGCAATGCAAGAATTACTGAAGCGACGCGCCAGCCTTGATTGTATGTTGATTGAAACCTCTGGACTAGCACTACCAAAACCATTGGTACAAGCATTTCGCTGGCCGGAAATTCGCACAGGCGCGACAGTGGACAGCGTAATTACTGTGGTGGACTGTGAAGCATTGGCAACTAATCAATATGTAGGCGATTTAGCAGCCCTCTTAGCACAGAGACAAGCCGACTCTAGTCTAGAACACGAAACACCCATTGAGGAACTGTTTGAAGATCAGCTGGCTTGTGCTGACCTAGTATTACTTACCAAGAGCGATCGCGTTGATGAAAAAACGCAAGTTAGGGTGCAAGAATGGCTAAAGCAGAACTTATCCCCTGGTGTAAAAGTCATTCCTTGCCAGGACGGTAAAATCAGTAGCAATTTGTTACTCGGTTTCAACGCTGCGGTAGAAGATAACTTAGATAGTCGTCCCAGTCACCACGACAACGAAGCTGAACACGAACATGATGAAGGGATTAATGCAGTGCAACTACTGCTAGACCAAGCATTTGAGCCGTCTGTCTTAGTCAAACGCTTGCAAACATTGGTGCAACAGCAAGAAATTTATCGAATTAAGGGATTTGTAGCAGTTCCGAACAAAGCCATGCGTCTAGTATTACAGGGTGTTGGTAATCGATTTGACTACTTTTACGATCGGACTTGGCAACCCCACGAACCCCGTCAAACGCGATTAGTATTGATTGGACGAGAGCTTGAGCAGGTTCGCATTGAATCAATTGTGTTGGGGGAGGAAGTCAATGCGACCATCTAATAGTGTTTGGCAAGGAAATTTCGGTTACTGGCAAAACAGCTTTATCCATAACAATATATTGGTAATCGGTTACACAGGATGGAAAGGATTTCAATTATTTGGGCGGGGAGTTGTTATTTGTGATGTAGATACTAAAGTTACTCACCCTACAAATACAAGTCTTGATACAGTTCCCTTCACTCTCCAATTTCTCCCCTGTGATCTGATTAGGTTTTACTTGCGTTCGTTTCAGGATGGCGGATTTATATCACAATCAATCTGTTCATCCATGATTTCATCAATTTTCCCAGCGATCGCAACATACAATCCTCATCAAGATATTCTTCTGGTGCTAAAGGCTGAACCTCAGATTGAGGTTAATTTTTTACACCAACTAAAAATTACTCCACCCGATTGCTACGAACAAGTTTGCAAGCGATGGTCAGAATTTAAACCAAGCCTAATGCCCTAATACTTACTTTATTCCTCAATGCTCAAGCCAAAATCAAGCAAGATTTCCAAAGCAACTCGCTACCAAAACGCAGCGATAGATTATTACATGGGACTTACAAATTCCGACTATCTCCATTACGGGTATTGGGAACCACTACCTACTGTGGGTGAAGAATTAACTCTAACTCGCCTGCGTGTGGCGCAAGCTGCATATACAGCGAAACTTTTGAGTTTTATCCCAGAAGGTATAAAAACTGTGCTAGACGTAGGCTGCGGGATTGGTGGTAATGCGACATATTTATGCTCACGCGGTTTCAGTGTTGAGGGATTAGCACCCGACGCACTCCAGCAAGAGAGATTTATTCAAAATACCAACGGTCAAGTACCTTTTTACTTAACGAGATTTGAAGATTTTCACAAATCATACTCCTATGACTTAATTCTGTTCAGTGAAAGCAGCCAATATATTGCTGCTCTCGATTTAGCTCAAGGTGCGGCTCGTTTACTGGATAGTGGTGGCTATCTGCTGCTTGCAGACATGATGCGTTTCGATGCCGAATACCAAGAAGGTATTTTTTCTAATTGTCATGTCGCCAGCGAACTCCAAGCGGCGTTGTCACAGTCTGGATTCAAGTTAATAAAGACTGAGGACATCTCCACTCAAGTTGCACCAACGATTGACTTGTGTGTTGATAACTTCCGTACTTTTGGGCTGACTACAGTTAAATATATTGCTGATGTTGTGGCGATCGCTGTCCCTCCATTATACTCACTCGGTCGTTGGGCATTTAAGCGCTGGCTAGAAAAGTTAGTTGTCGAGGGATTAGCAGCACGTGCAATTTTTGAGAGCTATTTATGTTATGAAATTCAACTCTGGCAGTTATCAAAAGGAGTTTAATCGAAATGACCCCAGAAATAAACACCCAAGATTGGCAACAAGCTTTTATCGCCACCAATATATTAGCAATTGGTTACAACGCTTGGATCGGTTATTTAGGGGGAGAACGTGGTGTCGTAATTTGCAGTACCAATTCTCCGCATTTAAGTATGGCTGGCGAAACATTTAAAGCGCATTTTATCCCGCGTAAAAATCTTGCAGCTTTCTTAAATGCTTGGTTAGCAGCACCTGATACCGTACTGTTACAAAAACACTTCATGAATGCTCATATTCTCGAAGCTGTAGATAAGTATAATCCCCTAGAAGATGTTGTATTTTTGTTGGAGTACGGTCATCAAGCTGGGTTTTTCTATTTAACTAAATTACCAATCACACCACCCCAATGTTACCAAACTGTATGCAAAGAATGGACAGAATTCCAACCTCAGCACACCCTCTCAATAGGAGCAAAAACAAAATGAGACTCATCCAAAATCAAAAATTAGCTTTCTGCAAATTGAGATGTATAGAGCTTTAATAGCACAATTCAAGACTCAAAAATCCCAGTCTTAAAAACTTCAAAATTACTTATCCCAATAGTGGGTAAAAAGATTTTATCTATTTACCAAATTTTCATGTGTTTGTAATTAATGAATGTTTTGGAGTTAGTGTAAAAAATCATTAATAAAATCTCATTATTCCTGCTGGATATAACACTAGAGGTAGGGATTTTGTTCGTCAAGTTTC
Source organism: Nostoc sp. ChiQUE01b (assembly GCF_034531255.1). NCBI lineage: Bacteria > Bacillati > Cyanobacteriota > Cyanophyceae > Nostocales > Nostocaceae > Nostoc > Nostoc sp. ChiQUE01b. The sequence continues at coordinate 47,145 of NZ_JAVRBM010000037.1, forward strand.
TCAGTTGGTATATACATACTTAGACCAACCAAAATTAACTCAGTTACCTCAAGGAATGTAGATTAAAGCAAATGCAAAACTTCTGTTTTATAGCCTCCACAAAAGTACGTTAGGAATGTAATACACCTGACGAAATTAAATCTACAATGTCCCCAAAGTCCCCTTTACTAGCAGTTAGGAGATTTACTTTATGCGTGTTATCTGTAGCACAAGTATAATTCCATATCCAGTAAGTGATATAGAGAATCAAAATTGTTATCGACTGAATTTACATATACACAATAACTATGGTAATGTGACACATAACTGTCGGTTCTGATGGGGAGCAGCCATCAGGCGCAAGGGGGAAAGTTCGGTGTAAATCCGGCGCTGTCCCGCAGCTGTAATGAGACGAATAGAACGTGTCTCTTAGTCAGAATGCCCGCCGACTCACTCTAGACACAAAATATTTATCTGCGAGGCACAGATGATACATTTGATTAATAAATTTCATGGGTATAGATACTGTTTTAACACAGTACCCTTTGCAAGTTTTACTAATTCGCTTCGCTGTTAGTAACAACATTCAATTTTGGGTTGTTCTATAAGAATTTGGGTATCCATAAGGAATACCATAAAATCTTTTTTGCTATCCAAATAGTATCCACCATGATTTAGGTATAGCAATGCATTTCAGCAAGCTAGTTGAAGCCTAAATCTTAAAAACTCATAGCACAAATAAATACTTGCATTTACTGAAAACGAGGAGTTTCATGTCCACTTCCCGTATAGTTACTTATTGTGAATTTTTCTCAAAAATCTTCGTTTTTACCACAATTTATGCAATGGTATCTGGAGAATGCGTAGCAATCGCTAATCAAGTTCCACAAATATCTGAGTTTCCAAAGTATGAAGGTTCTGCAACAGACTTACAACCAGTTGCACAAATAACACCTGAGAAGACTCCAGCATCCACGGAAGAACCAGATATTGAATTAACAGTCATCGACAAGTTATTGAATGAACCCGTTTACTCACCCTTTCGCCGCGAGGGGACAGTGAAAGATTCCACCCGTCCGGTTTACGTAATTACGGGTGAAGAGATGGAAGCGCAGGGTGCTAGAACTGTCAGAGAAGCACTAAAATTTCTGACAGGTATCTTACCTGATGGTACAGTTGGCACAGAAGTGAGCGCCTTAAGTGGTCAATTTATCCGAGGTTCTAACTCTGCACAAGTCTTGATTTTGCTTGATGGTAGACCAATTAACGATTTGGGTTCTGGTGGTTTTGACCTTTCAGAATTTACCACCAATATCGTTGAAAGAGTCGAAGTATTACCAGGTGGTGGTTCTACCCTTTATGGTTCCGATGCAATTGGGGGAGTGATTAATATTATCACTCGTCGTCCTACAGAAAAAGTGACGACACAAGCAGGAGTCACCGTTGGCGCGTATGGACTAAATCAACAGACTATCAGTAATAGTGGGAAAGTCGGCAATATTGGTTGGGTTGTAGGTTACAACCGTACCGAAGCCGAAAATAACTATCCTTTTTCTATCCCAGAAGCGAATTTCAAGGGAACTAGGGAAAATAATGATGTTCTCTACAATAACTTTAATGTCAAGCTGGAGGCGAATTTAGGAAAGCGCGATACTCTAACCCTCTCAACTCTATATTTAGGTAAAGACCAAGGAGTACCAGGAGGAGTCCCCATTCCTGAACCATTATATGGTCAAGGCTATTTTAACTCGTTGACGGATAGCGATCGCAAATACACAGACCAAGTACTCACTGATTTAACCTGGAACTCAAAATTAGGAGGTGGGGATGATTCACTGCTAACAGCCAGAGTTTACGCAGATTTCTTTAACACTCGCTATGATAGTCGCAACTCATCCCAAGCACGATATGATAACGGGCAAACTTCTTATGGATTGCAAACACAACACAGTTGGAAATTTGCTAATAATCAAGCCCTAGTTTATGGCTTTGATTACCGCAATGTATCAGCTACTAACAGTACATTCAACTTTTCTGCTAATACAAAAACAGTCACTTACGACGATAGTATTAGTCAAGGGGCAGTATTTGCTAGATATGAAATTAGCTTTACCCCTAGTTTGACTGCCAACTTAGGTTTACGCCAGGATTTTAGCAGCTTGACAAATGGCTCTTTCACATCACCAAGTATAGGAGTAAAATTTGCACTTACAGATACTACCACTCTCAGAGCTAATTATATCAAAAATTTCCGTGCGCCGAATCTTTTCAGCTTATATGCCAATGGTGGTAGTTACGTTGGGAATCCTAATCTCCGTCCAGAGAAAGGTGATAGTTATGATATTGGAATTGACCAAAAATTAGGCGATTTTGGTTTATTGCGCTTGACCTATTTTAACAACACAATATCAGATTTAATCGCCTATAACTTTGCTGTTCCGGTAGCTACTTATGAAAATATTGGTAAGATTCGTACTACGGGAATCGAAGCAGTTTTAAATTTGCAGTTAGCGAAGAATATCTACGCCTTTGTTAATTATACAGCAAATGATCCCCGGATTTTGAAAAGTACAAATTCTGTTGAAGTTGATAAAGAATTACGATTCGCAGGTGCAGATAGTTTAAATGCAGGACTTTCTTATGAAACTTCTCAAGGTTTATATGCTGGAATACTGATGCATTCTTTGGGTGCATATCCCATAAACAATACTAATACAGAATCTTTGTCTGGTTATACTACTTTTGATTTCAAAATGCGGGTTTCTCTCAGTGATAACTTAATATTAACAGGCAGTCTAGATAATATCTTTAACCAGAGATACCAATTATTTCCTGGTTATCCTGATGGGGGGAGAGTTTTTCAAGTTGGGTTGAGTTCTACGTTTTGAAGTCAAGAGTTTTTTTACGCAGAGAGGAGTTTTGAATGACTGAATTTAATTGTTGGGTAACTCCAGTAAATAAGGTTGTGATTGAGGCTTTATCTACTGAGGGGTCTATTGAATATGAACATTTTGATTCTAGTACCGATGTTTTGTCGTCGCTACTTTACACTCTATTTCAGCAAAATTGGCAGCAGGTAGGGGTAGGGCATATTGTTCAAGGAGGTGTATTAGAATTAGAATTTAATGCTCCACCTAAAATTTGTATCCTCTATGATGGATATCTCACAGTAGTTACAGAAGGCTGGCATTTGCACCTATGTATTGAGGCGAATTTAGGTGGCCCCCATTGTAAGACTCCTTTAGAATTAAGGCAGCAACGTCAAGTAAATCGTGCTGCATTTTATCGACGGTTTAATGCAGAAGGTATCCCTAGAAGTTGGGGAATAGATTTTTGGAATGGTGCAGATGAAAACCTCATGACTATTTTCTTGCCAAATCCGTATGTAGAAGGTGAGAATTTATTACCAGAAGGTAAGCCGAATTTATCAAAGTTAGCTTTTTATGAGGAACTACGAGATATTTATGTATTGGGAAACCAGCCTATACCGTTTACTAAAAACCCCCTCAAACATTCTTATATCTCAGTCTGCACTTCTACTCGCTGTCTTCCTTCACGCAAATGGCAACCCACATTTGATGCTTTAAAATCAGCAGTTGAAAATGCAGGTTTAGACATAGAAGTGAGAACATCTGGCTGTTTGGAAGTTTGCCAACAAGGGCCAGTTGTATTTTATTCTGATGATAGAACTTGGTACACTCGTGTTCAACCAAATGTAGCTGAAATTATTGTCAATGAACATTTGGTAAAAGGTAATAAAGTTATTGAATATTGCTATCCACCAGAGTCTGTTTAAATTATAACTGCGGTTAAAAATCTTTGTCTGTACTATTTTAATCTAAAACCGCAGAACGCAAATTTTGCCAATATTCTGGTGTTACTTCCTGAGTATCCGAGTTAATACCTTCAAGTAAAAGCATTTCTAACTTCGCTTGCGCCTTACGTTTTTTGTCTTGCTGCACCAAGTCTAGAAAATACTCGCCGATGCTGTTGTAAGTACCTGTCATCAATTGTGCCTCGACATAAACGTGCATCTCATCAGGTATATCAATATTGATATTCATTAGCTTTTAAGCATAACTATATCTATTATTTTAGGGGGCAAGAAGCCTTCATTAAAACTACAAATCAACATTTGTTGAAAAGTAATAAAGTTATCGAACACTACTACCCACCGATAGACAAAAATTAGATAATATGAATTTTGTCAAATTGCCTCATTCTAAAATTATTTTTTTGTGCCAGTTTTTTCTTATTGCAACTTTGGTAATTGCTTGCCATAGTACAGTAATTGATACCTCTACAAATACCAATAATAACGGCTGTATTCAAAAATATGACCCCAATACTGATTATTTTCCTAATAAAATTAAGATTACTCATGCAACTGGTTTAACACTAGAGTATTATAAACACTACAAAATCGTCACTATAAAAAATCCTTGGCAGAATGCCAACACAAAGTTTCAATATGTTTTAGTTAAATGTGGAACTCCTACACCAAAAGGATTTAATCAAGCACAATTAATCACAGTTCCCATTAATTCTATAGTTTCTCTATCTACTACTCATTTACCCCACCTAGCGAAATTAGGTGTAGTTGATAAACTGATTGGTATTAGTAATAGCAAACAAGTCAATACTCCTGATGTAGTCGAGAGAATCAAAGCCGGAAAGTTAGCACAAGTAGGTGATAATTCAAATGTGGATATAGAGAAAGTACTAGAATTAAATCCTGACTTGGTAACAACTTTTGGTACTGGAAATTCCCAAACTGATAGTTATACTAAACTCACAGAGGCGGGTTTGAAAGTGGGGATAAATTCTGAATATATGGAAGACACGCCATTGGGAAGAAGCGAATGGTTAAAATTTACTGCTCTGTTTTTTAATAAAGACGAGCAAGCAGAAAAAATATTTAGTGAAATTGCCAATAAATATGAGCAAATAGCTCAAAAAGCTAAATCTGTAAAAAATCGTCCAACTGTATTTGTTGGGTTCAATTTTAAAGGTACTTGGTATATGCCTGGAGGCAAAAGTTATGTAGCTAAATATCTTGCTGACGCAGGAGCAAACTATCTCTGGAGTAATGATAAATCCTCTGGTAGTTTACCTTTATCTTTTGAAGTTGTTTTGGAACGTGCAGCCAATGCTGACTACTGGTTGAATTTTAGTCAATCTTGGAATAAATTAAAGTATTTAGTTGCAGAAGATAATCACTATGCTGATTTTAAGGCTGTGAAAACAGGCAATCTTTACAATAATAATGCCCGTCTCAATAAAAGTGGAAGTAATGATTACTGGGAAAGCGGAATTAGTAACCCAGGTATGGTTTTATCTGACTTGATTAAAATACTACATCCAGAAATATTACCTAACCATAAACTATTTTATTACCACAAACTTAATTAATAATGTTAAGCAAAAAATATAAATTTAAAATTGCCCTAATAACCCAAAAAGCTCAGGTTTTCAAAACCATTCTTTTCTTAATTATACTTATAAGTTTAATCTTGGCTTTTTTATTAGACTTGGCTTTAGGTTCAGTTGATATTCCTCTTAATGAAGTAATAAAAATTTTGCTCGGACAAGAACCAGAGAAAGTGACATGGACTCATATTATTCTCAAATTTCGCTTACCTAAAGCTTTAACTGCAACTTTAGCAGGTGCGGCTTTAGGTGTGAGTGGGTTACAAATGCAAACCCTATTTAAAAATCCCTTAGCGGGGCCTTTTGTATTGGGAATTAGCTCTGGTGCAAGTTTAGGTGTAGCGTTAGTTGTGCTGACAGCAAGTACTACAACACCAACACTATTAGCAGATTTGGGAATAATTAGTGATTTTGGTTTAGTCATAGCAGCAAGTCTCGGCGCAGCATCAGTTTTAGGGATGATGTTAGTTGTTTCTCGCCGAGTGCAAGATACGATGACGTTACTAATTTTAGGTTTATTGTTTGGTTATGCTACTAGTGCAATTGTTAGTATTTTGTTGCAGTTTAGCTCAAAAGAACGCATTCAAAGTTATATTATGTGGACTTTTGGTAGCTTTGCTGGGGTGACTTGGAAACAGTTAGTTGTTTTAATTCCTGTAATACTTTTGAGTTTATTCTTAGCAGTGCTACAATCAAAATCTTTGAATGCACTTTTACTTGGTGAATCTTATGCACGTAGTTTAGGTTTAACTGTGCAGAAAACCAGATTTTCAATTATTACCAGTGCATCTATATTAGCTGGAGCAATTACCGCTTTTTGTGGCCCCATCGCATTTTTAGGTGTAGCAATTCCCCATCTGTGTCGTAGTCTGTTCAATACTTCCGACCATCGAATATTAATCCCTAGTGTAACAATAATGGGTGCAATCCTAGCATTGTTGGCAGATTTGTTTTCCCAACTTGCGGTAAGTCAAATGGTTTTACCTTTAAATGCTGTTACTGCTTTAATTGGAACTCCTGTTGTGACTTGGGTAATTCTGCGGCGTAATTCCCAAAAATCTTTTCCGTCATGAATGATGCGATTTTAACAACTCACAATCTGACTATTGGTTACAAGACATCCCGAAAAATTGTACGGCGTGTAGCATCGGATATTTCTGTATCTCTCTTAGCTGGGGAACTGGTTTGCTTACTCGGCCCCAATGGTGCGGGTAAATCTACATTACTGCGATCGCTCGCCGGAATGCAACCCCCAATCGATGGTGAAGTGCGACTCTTGGGAGAAAATATTTACAAGTTAGCACCACAAGAATTAGCCAAACGTCTGAGTTTGGTACTTACCGAGAAAGTTGATGTAGGAATGCTATCAGCCTACACCTTGGTAACTCTGGGACGATATCCTTACACTGACTGGTGGGGAAATTTGACACTCCAAGATGAAGCAATAGTCAATTGGGCAATAAAATCTGTAGGAGCAGTACACTTAGGACAACGCCAAGTTAGCGAATTAAGTGATGGTGAACGGCAAAAAATCATGATTGCGCGTGCTTTGGCTCAGTCGCCTATTGTTATGTTACTTGATGAGCCAACAGCATTTCTCGATTTACCGCGACGGGTGGAAATTATGCAGTTGTTGCGCCAGTTACTGCGGGAAACCAATCAAGCAATTCTCCTTTCCACCCACGATTTAGATTTAGCTTTGCGCCTCGCGGATAAAGTTTGGCTATTATCAACTAATGGTATTTTACACGTTGGCGCACCAGAAGATTTAGTGTTGAGTGGTGCATTTGCTGATACTTTTGAGAGTGAAGGTGTAGAGTTTGATGTTGCTTCTGGGGAATTTCATCTCCATACATCCCACAAAGGAGAAATTAATTTGATAGGTGAGGATATTGCAACTGTATGGACTATTCGTGCTTTAAAACGTGCAGGGTTCAAAGTTAATCAAATTCAAAATAACTTACCAATCTCAGTAGAAGTAATATCAAACTCTAAACAAGTTTTGTGGAAAATCACAAACAGCCAGACTGTATATACTTATCATTCATTGTATGAAATGATTAAATTTTTGAATTATTTATAGAAGCATTGCATCCAAAATAAATAGCAAGAGTAGTAAATGCAAAAATTAGTTGATCTTCTAGTGGCAATCTTCGCAGTCGATTAGTATATGCTATAGGAATCATATTTGATTTCTGAAATTATCTATGTAGCTGGGGAGTAGGGAGTAGGGAATAGGGCTGAAGGCTTTTCGAGTTGTACGGAGTTTTTTCAAAAATCAAATCATAGTCCTATATATCACCATTACTAATTTTGAGCAGCGACTTTTTCCCCTTTTGACCAAAGTTAGTCATTTTACTTCGATTAAAAGATTTAACCACGTAAGATGATATTAACAATTAGATAGCTTGCTGGTTTAAGGGAATTACAATTACAAATTCTGTCCCCTGGCCAGGAGCAGAAATACATTGTAATTTTCCCCGATGTTTTTGAGTGATAATCTGGTAACTAATAGATAAACCTAATCCAGTACCTTTACCAATTAGTTTAGTAGTAAAGAATGGTTCAAATAAACGTTTTTGTAAATCTTCTGGAATACCCAAACCATTGTCGTCAATGCGAATAACTACTTGCTTTTGGTTAGTGAGTTGAGTGTGAATGCGAATTTGTCTTTTGTCGGTTGCAAATGACAAATGACTAATGACTAATGACTCTTCTAAAGCATCGATCGCATTTGCTAAAAGGTCTACAACTAAAATACCATCCTGGGCGACAGTAAATAGGTGTTCGGCAGCAGCTCTTGCTTCTGCGATCGCCACCACTTGAGGTAAACTTGTCCAACAAGCGATCGCTACTCCTACAAATGCCACACTCATTAGTAGCACCACAAATATATTCTCACCGCCCGCAGTTGCCACATTATTAAGTTTGACACCAAATAACCAGCCAACTCCCACGGCGCTGCACAGCAAAAAAAATCAGGATGCTCACCTGAAGATGGTTCAGTTGTGAAGTACACATGACAATGTGCCGATTCATTGAGGAGCCGTGTAATGGGAAACTATTAAGCACGGTTTTGAAGACCAACGGGGTTGGTGACAACCTCGTTGAGTTTACTAGTGTCAATTAGATCTACTATCAAAATATTCTCAAGCTCACTCTGGAACATGGTGAATCGTGAATTACCGAAAGGTGATTTGTGCAATACTGGTTTTGAACCTTCTTCCAGAGTCAAATAAAGTACAGAGAAATGCAAAAGTATGGTTAAACACCCATTTCATGACCAACTAAGTTTAGAGGAACAAACTGAAAAACTCGGAAAGCAAGCAGTAAGCTTGGGTTTGATTCCCAGCTTAGTGGTACATTACTTTCCTGATACTTGGATATTTTATATACCCAATGAAAGTCAATCGGAACCGCTGACACCAGAAGAGGCATACTTTCGTTTAAAGCAACTGGTTAAACAGTAGATATTTTGACGACAGATTTTTGAAGACAACGGCTAGACACTGCAATTGTTAAGTAACAGTAGTTATGGCGAAACCAGCAATTTTAACCGTCGATGACGATCCAGAAGTGTTGCAAGCGGTGTCACGAGACTTGCGTCATCAGTATGGCGATCGCTTCCGCATTGTCCGAGCAGATTCAGGTATCACGGCTCTGGATGTGGTGCAGCAACTTAAATTGCGGAATGAAGCAATTGCTTTATTTCTAGTGGATCAACGTATGCCCCAAATGGGAGGCGTAGAGTTCCTTGAACAGGCAAAAGACATCTTTCCCGATGCGAAACGTGCCTTGTTGACGGCTTATGCAGATACGGATGCTGCGATTAAATCGATTAATAGTGCCAAACTTGATTATTACTTACTCAAGCCTTGGAATCCACCAGAAGAGAGACTATATCCGGTTTTAAATGATTTGCTAGATGACTGGCTAGCGGGATTCCGCCCACGCTTTGAAGGCATTCGAGTCATTGGTAATCGCTGGTCGCCTTTTTCACATCAGGTGAAAGACTTCTTAGCACGTAACCAGATTCCATACAAGTGGCTAGATATTGAACTGGAGCCGGATGCCGCAAAATTAGTGGAATACTCACAAGCTGATGGCAGACAGCAATTGCCATTGGTGCTGTTTCCCAATGGTTCCCAGTTAATTCAACCATCTAATTTAGAGATTGCCGCCAAAATTGGACTGCAAACTCAGGCAGAGCGCCCCTTCTATGACTTGGCGATCGTGGGTGCTGGCCCTGCCGGACTGGCAGCCGCCGTCTATGGTGCTTCTGAGGGATTGAGTACTGTCTTAATTGAGCGTGAAGCGCCAGGAGGACAAGCCGGTACGAGTTCACGGATTGAGAACTATTTGGGGTTTCCTGTTGGCTTGAGTGGCAGTGATTTGGCAAGGCGGGGAGTCACCCAGGCGCGGCGATTTGGGGTAGAAATTCTCACTCCTCAAGTCGTAACTGGGGTTCGACTAGAAGATCCTTATCGGATTCTGCAATTGGCAGATGGTAGCGAGATTAGTTGCCATGCACTTTTAGTTGCCACCGGCGTTTCCTACCGTTGGCTAAAGGTTCCAGGAGCAGAGAAGCTCACAGGAGCAGGAATTTATTACGGTGCTGCCATGACTGAGGCGATCGCCTGCACCAACGAAGAGGTTTACTTGGTAGGCGGGGCAAACTCTGCTGGACAAGCAGCAATGCACTTTTGTAAGTATGCCAGCAAAGTGATTATGTTGGTGCGGGGAGAGTCACTAGCATCAAGTATGTCCCAATACTTGATTGACCAAATTGCCGCTACACAAAATATCCAAGTTTGTACAGGTTGCAGCGTCGTGGAAGTCAAAGGAGAAGAATATTTAGAAGCAATTGTGATTGCCCATGCCAACACTGGACAAACCGAAACCGTGTCGGCGCGATCGCTGTTTATTTTCATTGGTGCTAGCCCCAAAACTGATTGGCTCGATGGCGTTATTCAACGCGATGCTCAGGGGTTTATCATCACAGGGCCGGACTTAGTGCATAATGGCAAATCTCCTCGTGGTTGGCCTTTGGAACGCTCTCCTTTCTTATTAGAAACCAACATTCCCGGAATCTTCGCAGCCGGAGATGTCCGCTATGGCTCAATTAAGCGGGTGGCATCCGGTGTGGGAGAAGGTTCGATCGCCATTCAATTTGTTCACCGCTACCTAAGTAATGTTTAGCTAAAGCAGCGAATACTAAGCTGTGTAAAATCTGCAAACTCTCTCCCCTGCCCCCTGCCTCCTGCCTCCTGCCTCCTTCATTGACTTGCGTTGATGCCAATTACCCCGATGATGATTAAGGCGATCGACACAAGTTTGATTAATGTGGCAGATTCCTGAAACCAAATAATACCAATAAGGGCAATAACAATAGTCCCCAATCCAGCCCAGACAGAATAGGCGACACTCACTTCAAGTCTCTTGAGGGCAAAGGTCAAAAAAGTAAAACAAAGTCCATAGAAGACAAATATTAATACTGAAGGAACTATTTTAGTAAATCCCTGTGATAATTTCATGCAAGTTGTGCCTGAAACCTCAAAAAGGATTGCTAATATAAGGTAAATCCAACTTGTTGACATATTTTTTGTAAGTGGTTTGTTAAGAGCAACCTGTCCTAAAAATAGACTTCTTGCATAAATCAAAAAAAGAACCCCACCCCGCCTTTGACTTACGTCAAATTTTCCCCTCCCCGCAGGCTTTTAGGGGTTAGGGGACTTTTGCAAGAGACCCCATGAACAAAGTCCACAACGAAGTAATAAAAATATCTCTTTCCCAGTCCCCATTACCCCTTATCCCCAGAGGGGGCCCCACCATCCCCAGTCCCCAGTCCCTATTTTTAAGGCAGGTCTATTGATTGCGATACAAGTGTTCCACATTTAAAACCAAACCTACAGTAGTATAATTGAGGCTGATTCCGGGGCTTTATGGCGATGAAATTGCTCAAGCATTGGGGCAACATCTGCTGTAGTATGATTGTGTTTTTGTCCTACTAATGGTATAAGAGATGACGGCTCAATTTGAATATAGCACTCTTGCCCATCCACAGGATATTCAGCAGCTTGGAACTATTTTTGAGCAGTGTTTTATCAGCGCACTTGTTGGCGAAAAAGCTTATATCAACCTAATTGGCGTAGAAAATTTCCGCATTATTCGTGAATCAGAACAATTAGTTGGTGGATTAGCAACTCTAGATATGGGGCAGTGGTGGGGTGGTGTGCGTGTACCAATGACAGGAATCGCCGCAGTGGGCATTGCTCCAGAATATCGCGGTGCGGGAGCTGCGATCGCTCTCATGCAGCAGACGCTCAAGGAACTTTATGCTAGAGGTATACCGCTCTCTGCTCTTTATCCAGCTGTGCAAAGCTTGTATCGAAAAGTCGGGTATGAGCAGGGGGGTAGCTGGTGTAATTGGGAAGTTCCGACTAAAAGTATCCAAATGCGGGGCCAACCCCTACCTTTACAACCAATAGTGAGTATCAATCATCAAGTATTTCATCAACTATATCAGCAGCAGGCAAGACTAACGCATGGATTTTTAGACCGACATCCCGCAATCTGGGAGCGCTTAATTCAACCAGATGAGAAGGAAACATTTTACGCATATTCTATCGGTACAAAAGAGAAACCCGAAGGCTACATCCTCTTCAGTCAACATTCAAAAGAGGATGGCCCAATCTTACGGGTAAAGGATTGGGTAATTCTCACAGCTGCGGCTGCACAAACATTTTGGTCTTTTCTTGCCAGTCATCGCTCCCAAATTGACCAGGTGCGATGGAGGAGTTCTGTGAGTGATTCGTTGACATTGCTGCTACCAGAGCAAACTGCCAAGCTTAGGCATACGATGCGTTGGATGTTTCGGGTAGTGGATGTAGTCAAAGCGCTGGAGATGCGGGGTTATCCATCGGGAATTGAAACTGAATTGCACTTAGATATTCAAGATAATTTGCTTTCTGCAAACAATGGTAAATTCATTCTTTCTGTTGCCGATGGACGTGGTGAAGTTACAAAAGGTGGAAAGGGTGAGTTGCAGTTAGATATCCGAGAACTAGCACCAATATATACAAGTTTGTTTTCTCCCTACCATTTGCAAATAGCCGGAAAACTGCATGGGACAGAAACCGCTATTTCAGCAGCTACGCAAATATTTGCAGGTAGTTCTCCTTGGATGGCTGATTTCTTTTAACGTGAGATGTCAACCAACCTCTAACTTTTCTTGTGGGGTGGACATCTTGTCATTCGTGACAAGTTAAGGCGAAACTAGTTTTGTCAATAGTAGTTACGCGATAAATAAGCCACTTGAGAGAGTATCAAATTAAGTCTTGTACTGAGTTTTCAGAGTAAGGATGAACGATGCTTTTAAATATGACACGCTCGCTGGCTTAGAAATAGTGTTTTCTACCCTGATTTTCGGCAAAATTTTCAGCACTATTACTTATTGACAAATGCTTGATGACTTTAAGTTGTCACCAATGACATCTTGTCCGCCCTTATTTATGGACGTGCGAGACGCCATTGGTATCAACTTAAGCTGAAATGACTGTATGAGTTTTGCCCTCACCCCCAGCCCCTCTCCCAAAATTGGGAGAGGGGAGCAAATTCTCCAGTTCCCCTTCTCCCAAGATGCGAGAAGGGGTTAGGGGATGAGGGCAACACCTCTGTCCACACACCCATAAACAAGTAGTAGTAATTTATTTATCGGTAATCCCTAAGTTGGAAACATAATTAATCCTTCGCTCGTCCTTCGGCTAGATTAACAATTTCTGTTGTTGTCAACTTACATCACAAATAAAACTGTCAGCGATTTACTTTTAATAAGTAATGATGATTTATCGTGCTTATCTAATCCCAAATATCATCTGGTAAAAATAACTCAACGGGATTTATGACTTTTTCTCCGGAAGTTCAGCACAGTCATCAGAAAACAATCTAAGTAAACCTGATTAGTCGATCCTTACTTGCACACCCACCATCACAAAATGAAATTACATCTACTGGCGATTGGTTTAAGCAGTTTGGTTCTAGTTGCAGGACAAGCTAAAGCCTCACAATTACAGTCTTGGTACTATGATTCTAGCCAAAATCAATTAGACCTAACTACCACTTCGGGAATAGAACCAAAAGCCTTTTTATTAGATAATCCTAGCCGATTAGTGATTGACTTACCTGGAACTAATTTTAATTCCGATACTGTTAAACAAAGTTTTGGTAAAGCGGTAAAAGAAATTCGCCTCGGTAAACCAGACTCTCAAACCACTCGTTTTGTCGTCGAGTTAGCTCCTGGTTATGATGTTACTTCCCAAAATATATCAATTAAAGGAGATTCCCGTTCTCATTGGATTTTCAAATTCAATTCATTTAACCGCCAAACTAATCCCATTGTGGGAGAAAACAGAGAAGATATTGCCATCAAATCCACAGATGCATCGACATTTGCAGGAGTTGTGAATCTTGGTCAAGAGATGGTTGGTATCACTTCTCAGATTCGCAGTTTGTTAGCAAGTTATAAAACATTAAATCCGGGAATATTTTTCTTAGATTTAGATACAGGAAACTATATAGATATTAATGGTGAAAAAAGATTTGCTGCTGCCAGTACAATCAAATTTCCCTTATTAGTGGCTCTTTTCCAAGAAATAGACGCAGGTAGAATTAAACTCACCGATAAATTAGTGATGCGGCGCGATTTAAAGGTTGGCGAATCTGGAATTATGCAATACAAATCCGTTGGAACTAAATTTAGCGTCCTAGAAACTGCTACCTTGATGATGACAATCAGCGATAATACCGCCACAAATCTGATTCTCGATCGCTTGGGTGGTGCAGCAAAAGTTAGCCAACGTTTTCGTAGCTGGGGATTGCAAAATACAGCACTTCGGAATCTACTTCCAGACATCGGTGGCACAAATACAACTAGTTCCAAAGATTTGGTCAGATTAGCGGCGTTAGTTTCTAATAATCGTTTGTTATCCTCAACTAGCCGCAATCAAGTTTTAGGCATTATGCGCCATGTCAAAACCAATAGTTTATTACCAGCTGGTATTGGTCAAGGAGCTACCATCGCCCACAAAACTGGTACATTGAGATTTATCATCGGTGATGCGGGTATTATTCAAATGCCCAACGGGAAAAGCTATTTAGCAGGTGTTTTGGTGCAAAGACCAAACTACGATCCTAAAGCTGGAGATTTTGTCCGTGAAGTTTCCAGAAGAGTCTATAATTACCTAGACAATACCAAAGTTAGCAATATACAACCGATACTTGGCGATGCCTCCGGCGGGCTACGCCTACGCACTCGTTAATAAATATAGGGGCGTATAGCTAGCTGTACGCCCCTACATATCTATCGGTATCAGGTATTTCGTGAAATGTTATTTCAAGAAACTTCGTATAGCACTACCGCCATACCTACCAACAGCAGGAATTTCCAGGAAGCTATCTGTAGCTTTGCCCGTACCATCGTTGGTAACGAATTTCTCATTACCTGGATGTCCATTGGGCACGAAAAGTTGCGGATGATCAAAAGGCGCTTTCTCATACCTAACTCGGTCATCAGTCAGTCCCTTTAAAAAGGCAACCAATTGCTGTTTTTCTTCTGGTGATAGCTTCAGAGGGGGAAGAACTCCAAAGTCACCACCTCGATTGTAAAAATCAACCACTTGCTCTAAAGTCGCTTGACCTCCATTGTGGAAGTAGGGGGCAGTGAGTTCAACATTGCGAAGTCCAGGCGTTTTGAAAGCTCCGTTTGCAGTTACAGTTTCAGTAGAATTCAACGGTGGATTGAGGACAGGGGGGTTTTCGCCAAGGAGAAGCTGAAATTTCCCTAACTGAGCCAATCGTGCCTCTGAAAGCGGATTATTCTGCACAGGGTCAGTACCACCCAAACCGGGGTCGTCCGTTACAGGTCTAACGCCGATATTGAAGAAGCCATTGTCTTCAGCAGGTCTTGCACCGAATGGCGCACGTTTGATTCGTCCGTCTTTAGCCACGCTGCTCACTGAAGCAGCTGTTAATTCCGATCCAACGTGGCAACCAATACACAGAGCCTTGCCCTGGAACAGTTGTTGACCTAGTTGCTGCTGCTTAGTTAGGGCTGTGGTGTTTCCTTCTAAGAAGCGATCAAAGGGCGTATCGTTGGCAATGAGTGTAGACTCGTACAACTGAATTGCCAGCCCAAAGAACAGCGAGAAGTTATACTCCAACAGCGTGTACTCTTTAGTTTTGGAAGAGTTATCAGCGCTGTTGACAAAAGTCCTTTTACCTTCAGCATCAACTTGAATGAGTTGATTAGACTTCCACCACTCCGGCTTAAAGGCATCTTTAATCAGCTGGTCGT
This sequence comes from Nostoc sp. ChiQUE01b, assembly GCF_034531255.1. Lineage (NCBI taxonomy): Bacteria > Bacillati > Cyanobacteriota > Cyanophyceae > Nostocales > Nostocaceae > Nostoc > Nostoc sp. ChiQUE01b. The sequence goes on from NZ_JAVRBM010000037.1 coordinate 62,905, forward strand.
AGGTTTTATCCTTCAGTCCGGGCAGAGGATATCTACTGTTTGCACCTAAAACGCTGTCTTGTGGATGCACAATCTGTTTGCCTAGCGGTCTGAGGCGAGATAACTTTTGCCCCAAGACTCGAGGCAGCTTTGTACCCCTAATTGACAGAGCATTTTGCAGCAGTGTGCTGAAAGATTTACTGTTGCCAATTCGCGGCAAATTACCAGCGGGATTGGATACCGATTCCCGGGGAACCAGAGTATCAGTAATACTATCTATATCATCCAGATTATCCAGATTATCCAGATTATTTGGATTATCTAGATTATCTAGATTATCCAGATTATCTAGCGCCAGATCGAAAAGAGATTTTTTGTTGTCAATTCGCCCGAACTTATCACCAATTTCTTGAAAAGTGCGACCATCAGCCGACAACTCGAAGGAACTCAGTGGCGGCCCGAGCGCCTGAGAAGCCAAAGACGAATTATTCAGTCTGATTTTGACAAATTGGAGCTGATTTGGACTTTCTGCTTTTACCACAGAGGCGTTAGGATCTCTTAAACCGAACGGATTCACCCCATTAAAGATGTTCTGTGCCCTTCCATCCCAAAAGTTGCGGAAGTTGAATGCTGAATCAATCACGGTTGGGGTGTTACGCGGCTGCACGCGGCGCACATTTGTACCTCCCACGTTAAACACCGGATCTGGCTCCGCTTTTACTTGGTCTTCGGCGCTACCAGGTACGACATTAACAAACTTAGTATTGGAGACACCCTGAGAGGAACTGACATCATTTCGGTCAGATACAACGGTACTAGGATTATTCGGGTCTGACAGCTTGTGGAAGGGAAAATCTCCCGGTTTAAGTTGGTAGTTTGGCGCACCACCTATATTAAAAACTGTATCTGGATTCACTTTACCATCAGCGTTAATCCGTAAAAGCCCAGGAGAAATCTGATTTTTGGATCTATTGTCAGCTCCAGCATGGAAGTGACAACTAGCACAGGAGGTCTGTCCGTCGCTCCCAACCTGCATATCCCAAAAAAGAGTCTTTCCTAATTTGATTGCAGCTGTTTTGTCTTTTATGAAGTTCCCAAGATTGTCAGGTTCTGGAACCGATACGCTCTTGAGCGAAATTAGGGATGGGGCTGTAACTCCTGCTGATACGGTATTTCCGGCTATTACTGCTACCACAATAATGACAGCAATTGTTATAGTTCTTGAAAATCTCGATCTCAAGTAGTTAGGCTTGCCATATCTGAATTTCCACTCTTGCCGCTTTATTTTTGTCACTAAAGATTTGAGCAAAAATCGACCTCTTGAGGTCAGCAATAAGCAACTTGATAATACAGTGATAAAGATTACTAAGCTGATTATGGGTATAATCCCCATAGTTGTTTTCTAAAGTAACACCGAGATAAAGTATACATTTACGAGGAAGTTTGAAATTTAATATTCATGTAAAATGAACACGCAAATTACAAATTTTATGTGAACAAAAAATACCCTCTTAGGGCTATTAATCATAAATTGAGTTTGGTCAGCTGATTATTTTATATTGAATTTGGATTAACTAAGCTACTAATATCTATATTTCAACAAGAGTTTGATAAAATTAGTTAGATATATCTAAAACTTATTATTAGTCCTACTTTGTGTAGGATATTTAAATGTTACTACATCAAAGTTCTGGTCGGTGGCGCTTAGGGCTAGCATTATCGCTATTGACAGTGTTCTTATGGGGAATTTTACCTATTGCTCTTGCAGTAACTCTACAAGTACTTGATGTCTATACCGTTATTTGGTTTCGCTTTTTAGTATCATTTGTATTGCTTGCTGTGTATTTAGGGATACGCGGCAAATTACCAAAATTAGAACAACTGCGCTCTGCTTCTGGAAAATTATTAGCGATCGCCACAATATTCTTAGGAATTAATTACTTTTCGTTTACCCAAGGTTTAGCATTAACATCGCCTGCTAACGCTGAAGTTCTCATTCAATTATCTACCCTTTTATTAGGTTTAGGAGGGTTAGTAATTTTTAAAGAACGTTATCAGCTGTCTCAATGGATTGGTGTTAGTGTAATGATTTGTGGTTATCTTTTATTTTTTCACGAACAACTAACAAATTTAATTACAGTACATGGCACATATATACTAGGTAGTGTTTTAATTGCGCTAGGATCAACAGCTTGGGCTATTTATGCTTTGGCGCAAAAGCAGTTATTACAATCTTTATCTTCCACCAGCATCATGTTGGTCATTTATGGAGGCTGTGCTTTATTATTCACTCCTCTAGCTAAATTTAAATCACTTTGTATACTTGATACTTTCCATTTAGGAATGTTGATTTTTTGTGCCTTGAATACCTTTATCGCTTACGGTGCTTTTTCTGAATCATTACAACATTGGGAAGCATCACGAGTAAGTGCAGTATTAGCCTTAGCTCCCATTGTGACATTAATATCAGTCGCAGTTGTATCAGTTATTGCACCTGATTGGACACCACCAGAACACTTCACCCTCATAGCAATATTCGGAGCAGGTTTAGTAGTTGTAGGTTCAGTAGCGATCGCCTTGGGAAAAGCTGATTAATTGCCATGTTTTTTAGAACTTTTACTGGATTTTTCAGCTAGTGAATTTGTGCAATATTCAAAGCTACAACATAAATACTGAGGCAGACTATTTTTTATTTGTTATGATTTAATAGTGAAGGCAAACTACTGAAGTCACCCGGATACTTTACCCATCTCCATGACTTTGTAGTATTTGATTGTTGACTTTCTAGCCGAAATATCCTTGCAAAAGAATTCAAAAATCAAAATTCAGGAGTCAGAATAAATTACTAGGGCATTGGGAATCACTACTTTTTGTGACTACATAATCTAAGATTTAGTAGAGATTGTAAACCCATTTATAGCCATTATTTTCAGCCAGCTACATTCGCAAGTTATACATAATTCATCGTGAATTATAACTACTGACTCCTAAATTCTGTTTTGATAAAATTGAGGCTAGTAATATTAAGTAAACCAAGCAGGGCGCCCGAATAACTACCAAAGCCAACACCCGATAAAACCAGACCACCGAAACAGTTGAGCGATGAATAGTTTGTTTGGTAATTGGGCCAGCACCCTCAGAAAAAATTCTTTATTGCTGGTTCTTTCAATGGTGCTGCCAACATTTGGAATTAGTAATTCTGTCTTGGCAGCAGAGCGGATTTATGCATCTTATTCAGCTTTGGAGCTTTCCATTTCAGTTACAACTTTAGAGAACTACGCCAAAACAGGTGTAATTAACGAAGACTTAGCAGCCTATCAGCGATATCTGCCTTTAGAACAGCTTCAAGAATTGCGGCGGATTTTGCTTAATCGTGTGAAAGTTAGTCCAGTAGTAGTTTCGCAACTTCTCTACACACCGCAAGGAGAATTTTTACTGCATCGATTGGCGCAAGTGATTAAAACCAGTCAACCAGAACCAGGATTTGGTACTTTGCGTTCGGCGCTAATTTTAGCCTCTGGTGAATCGGGAGGCTTGACACTTTTAAATGTGTTGCGTAAATATCCCACCAGCAGCATTCGCCTTGATGTCGCCGAGACTTTTGAAATAGCTACAGAATTGGAGAAACTTGTTAACCAAACTCATCAGGCGATCGCAGCCGTTTCCCAAAAGTCTAAAATAGAAGCTGATAGTATTTCCCAACCAAATTTTTCGCAATTGCCCGATTTAAAGATTCCAGGAAAGTTTAAGTCGCGAAAATACACCCTGAAGTTTTTCGACTCAACCCGCAATCGGCTTTTATTTACTGATGTTTACATTCCCAATGTTCAGAATGCTGCACCGATAATTGTAATTTCTCATGGCTTGGGTTTAGACAGCAGTAACTTTCAATATTTAGCCACTCATCTAGCTTCTTACGGATTTGCTGTCGTTGTTCCCAATCACCCTGGTAGTGATGCAAAACAATTGCGTTCTCTGTTAAATAGACGCGCCATTGAAGTAGCAGAACCAAGTGAATTTCAAGACCGACCTTTGGATATAACATATATACTGAATCAATTGCAAAAAGGTAATCAATCTGATTCACGATTTAAAGGTCGATTAAATCTGCAACAAGTCGGAGTATTTGGTCAATCTTTGGGAGGCTACACAGCGTTGGCCTTAGCAGGCGCTAAAATTAACTTTGAGCAGCTAAAACAAGACTGTCAACCAGCAGCACTGCAAAATACCTGGAATATGTCTTTACTGCTCCAGTGTCGCGCTTTAGAATTGAGCATCAGCAAGTCTGGCAAAGATTATAACCTGCGGGATGAGAGAGTGAAAGCTGCGATCGCAGTTAATCCCATTACGAGTTCGATTTTCGGCAAAGCTGGCTTAAGTCAAATTAAAACTCCAGTGATGATTGTCAGCAGTAGTGATGATACAGTTGCACCAGCTTTATCCGAGCAAATTTTACCTTTTTCCTGGTTAGCAAATTCCCAAAAGTATCTCGTCATGCTTGTTGGTGGCACTCACTTTTCCACTATTGGCAATGCAAACCCTACAAATCAACAAGTAGCATTACCTGCTGATATGATTGGTGATGCTTCTCAAGCACATCGTTACATGAATGTTTTAAGTTTACCTTTTTTCCAAACCTATATTGCAGGAAGATCACAATACATCCCTTACCTTAACGCTGGCTACGCTCAAAGTATTTCTAGTAAGTCTCTTGGTTTGAGTCTCGTCAAGTCATTGAATACAACCGAATTGGCACAATTGCTTGATATAAAAGGAGCCAAACCCGCAAAAAAAAAGTCCCCAACACCATAGTCAGCTTCGGATTTTGGATGTTGGATATTGGTGTTGCATTGCTGCATGTGATGATTTTTATTTGACTATAGCAAAGTGCTGAGTGCTGAGTGCTGAGTGCTGAGTAGAAACTCAGTATTATCAAAGGTTTCAGCAACCAACATAGTCCTAACCTATGCTTCGACTGCTATATAAACAATTAGTTTGTTTATTCTCCGGCGAGTTGCTGTGCAATATCCATGTTTGCTGCAAGTACACGCACGATTTCAACAGGGTTTTCACCTCGGTATATCAGGAAATATCGGGGCTGCACCAACCAGAAACGAACGGGAAGCGGAGTCAAGTCGTAACGGTACTTTCCTATTCTGGGGTTATCTGTCAGTAATTCACAAGCGGAAAGAAGCTTGTCCAGCATCTGTTCAGCAGTATCCAAATTATCTTGCGCGATATAGGCATAAATTCCCGCTAGGTCGTTCTCTGCTTGCGGCGAGAGAATATAAAGTTTTGGGTTCGTCACAACGATTTTTTGTTCAATTGTCGCGCTTTGTTGCGGATGCGCTCTCGCGCACCTTCTTGGGGAAGACCTTGTGCATTATCAAGCTCCGAAAGACCCATAGCAATTTGCTCATTGAGCCACAATTTATACTCCTCGGAATGGTCGTTAAAGCGTTTTAAAAGACGCAACCCCTCCCGAATCACCTCGCTTTGAGAATGGTACAAGCCAGACTCAACCTGTAGTTGGACGAAGGCTTCCAACTCAGGAGTAAGGGAAATATTCATGTATCTATTTCCTTATAACAATAATAGATATTATAATAACAGTTTTTGTTATTAATAGGCAGTGAAAATTTTCGCAAAGAACAGAAGCAAAGGGCTAGTCCTATTACTGTAAAAACCATAATAGCTACAGATGATATACGATCGCATTCATACTTCTCGACATATACTTATAATTGAGCAAATCTGTCTTTTACTAGTGGTTTACCTAGTTAATTAATAAATATTGTTAACAGCTTAATAACTACTTTATAACTTCATAGTAGAATATTTTGCCAATATTTTGAAAAGCATAAAGGAACTTTATGGCTCTTGTGACAGATTTTGTCGGTGGCTTTAGAGATAACACACAGTATGTGACTGGAGATGTTAATCGAGATGGTTATGGTGATTTAATTGAAGTTTGGCAAGATGGAGGAGTATTCAAGTCCACAAGTTGGATTAATAATGGTCAAGGTTTATTTAATAACGCAGTAGTCACAGATTTTGTCGGTGGCTTTAGAGATAACACACAGTATGTGACTGGAGATGTTA
>NZ_JAVRBM010000037.1:69085-84601 GCF_034531255.1 Nostoc sp. ChiQUE01b
TGGTGATTTAATTGAAGTTTGGCAAGATGGAGGAGTATTCAAGTCCACAAGTTGGTTTAATAATGGTCAAGGTTTATTCGTTTAAAGAGCCATCACTGAAGGTGAATTGTTATTTTAGGGTATTCAGTTTGCAACTATCGAGAATATACCAGCCGACTTTTCAAATTTTCAGGATATTCAGTTTGTTTAGATTTTAGAGGTTGTTTTAAAAGTCCCAGAAGGTATAATTTTCTAGTTCTAATTTGGATCAACGACAACGAAAAAACAAGGTTTCAGGCATGTACTGAGATGCTTGGTTGTGTTCACCATGAGAGTAAAATACCCTTTTAAAACATCCTCTTAGCCGAATTGTTCCATTGCCCATTTGATGTCTATAACGGTTGTAAATTGAGTCCAATACAGACCTAAGCCCCAACTCCTTCCCTTCAAGGGAAGGGCAGGGTGGTTTCATACGAAAAAAGAAAAATACATAGGTTTGAAACCCAGTTTTAGCAGTTCAAAACAATAAGAACATCCCAAATATGCAAAATTACCTCAATTTATTCGTATTTTTACAAAGTTGGGACGCTCTCTTTTGTGTTTACAGAACAATACAGTTCACTAAAGTTCACTTAAACATTTATTGCTTCTCTTCCTTTGCTTCCTTTACAGTTCGTTAAAAAAAATCGACTTTCACAAATAGTTAAAGCTTAACCCAAGCGGATTGATTTATAAAATTAGACGCTCAATTTTTGCTTGGACTTCTTCAATTAACGTGAGTTCGACGGATCTAAAAAACCCCTCTCCAAACCTCTCCCCCACAGGGAGAGAGGCTTTGAAACCATGATTTTCTCGTTGTCAACTAAGAATATTTCTGCCCCTCTCCGACGCGGAGAGGGGTTGGGGAGAGGTTCATCGAACTGACGTTCAATTAGTTCTTGTGCAACTTTCCCCTTAATTTGGGATTTGGAAGCTTTGCAAAATGTAACTGGATAACTCACAAAATCCATCGCCTTCGGCAGCTGCGGTCATATAAGCGGGCTGATGTTGCAATTTATCTGCATATTCCAGCACATTTGCCACGCCTACAGAAACAGGAAAATAATGGGGATCGAATAAACTTTCATCATTAGGACTATCGCCTACAGTGACAATTTGTTCTGGTGAATAATCAGGCAAGTATTCGCGTAATACCTGCAACAATCCTACAGCTTTATCTTGCCCTTGGGGTTTAATGTGACACTGCACGTTGCTATAGGTAAATCCCCAACCCATTTGTTGACAGAGATTGTCTATCGTTTGTAGTTCATCTTGACTCAAACCAGCTACATCAAAAGTCCAGTCGGTGATGCGAAAGCAATTATCAGCAGATTCTTGGATTTGGGGAAATTTAGTTTGTAAATTCTCAAAAGTCGTAGCCAAGTGCTGGCGATGTTGAACTAAATCAGGAATGGGTGTTAAAACTATTGGTTTCTGATTTCCAGGTGGAAAGTACAAACCGCCATTTTCTGCCATTGCACCTGCCACTGGCATTAAACTACTCAATCCACTTACCCACCCAGCAGAACGTCCAGTGACAATTAGCACCTGAATATCAGCTGCGGCTAAGTCCTCTAAAGCTTGTAGCAGTGCTGGAGTAAATTTTCCTCGTCTAGTCAGGGTTCCATCCATATCTGTGGCTATCAAACGAATCTTGTTAAAGCTTGTAGATGAAACCTCAGATAGGGGAGAGAGGCTCAAATGTCTGGACATATACGATTTGTAAAAGGCTGTAAAAAATATTAATCATACAGCAAGATGACCTTGAAGATTTGGGCATCCTAAACATCAGGAGTCAAGTTTTTCAGTTTCCAACCATGTCCACTTCAATGTTTCTTGCCCAATCCTCCGGGAAAAAGACTACTAAAAAGGCATCCCAGGAAGTGCCAGCAAGTAATCCTCAAATACCACCTTTATTGTTGGTAACTTCTGGAGGACTGGCTTTAGTGGTGATTGCTTTGATTGTGTATAGTAAACTCCAGATAGATAAGCTGGAGAAAAAACTTAAGTTTGAACAATTCCGCGCGCGAGAACTAGAGAAAAAGTTTAAGCTGGCGCTGGAAACAATTCGCAAAATGGAAACTAATCCTGATTTGGTGAATTCACGAGACTTTAACCTGGATTATCTGCGAATGCGGATGTCAGAGGAGGTGTTTCATTTTGCAATTCTTAATCAAATAAAGATTCAGATCAAAGAGAAAATTTCTCAAGCCCTGCGTCCAAATCAAGCCCAACAAGGATCGGTCGGAATTGCTAATAGTGCTGGACGGCAAGTAGATGAAATTTTTGATGTCGAGTATGAGACTGGTAGTCCAGGGAATTCTGCTAAACGGGTGCTGTTTCGGATTCAAATCAAGTTAATGAAGTTACCGACGCAAGCAACTTCTGCCACTATTAGTCAAATTATTGATTGTATAGAAACTTATCTAAGCCCTATAGAAGACGAAGATAGTTGGCAACCAATAATTCAAGGTCGGATTGCGACCATGCATTGGGATCAAAAGGCTAAACCTACGCCTCTACTAGTACTGGAACAATCGAACGAAGGGGTGAATGTAACTTTTCGTACCAGTCGCCAACCAAATACTCCAACTCCACCAAAGTCACCTGGAAATAAAAAATCAGGCTCGGCTAGATGATATAGCAAGGGACTGGGGATGGTGGGGCCCCTGAAGGGGATAAGGGGTAATGGGGACTGGGTGAAAAGTCTTTTGGTGTCTAAGTTTTATCATCTCTTGATGTCCTAACCACCAAGGCTTGTGCTATAAATTATGGCTGTCATTAGTCATTGGTCATTCACAAAGGACAAAGGACTAATGACAAAGGACAAATGACTAATGACAAATGACAAATGACTAAAATCATGACTGAATAACTGTATTAGAGGAATTACGGGTTAAAAGACCATCTTCCATTTCTACGATGCGATCGGCGATGTCTAAAATGCGGTTGTCGTGTGTCACTAATAAGATAGTAGTTCCCTGATTTTTGGCTAGACTCTGCATTATTTCCACAACATCGCGTCCTGATTGTTTGTCTAATGCTGCTGTTGGTTCGTCTGCTAGTACCAAGGGGGGACGATTCACCAAGGCGCGGGCGATCGCAATTCTTTGTTTTTGTCCACCAGAAAGATTGTCTGGGTAGTAATCAACTCGTTCTTCTAGACCAACAGACCTTAGCATAGCTTTTGATTTAGCCATTGCTTCTGTTTGAGAAATATTATCGTTCAATTCCACTGCCATTTGCACATTTTGCTTGGCTGTCAAGAACCCTAGCAAATTGTGAGCTTGAAAAATATAACCAATGTTGCGTCGCATCTGCACTAATTTGTTTTGACTGACGCCAATAAGTTCTTCACCTAAAAATTTTAAACTTCCTTGTTGTACAGACCGCAAACCACCAATTAAGCTCAGTAATGTTGTTTTACCTGAACCTGATGGCCCAGTCATAATCACAATCTCACCTGGATAAATTTCTAGGTTGATATCAAATAATATCTGTTTTCTCAGTGCGCCTTTGCCATAGAAGTGATTGAGATTTTTAATGGCGATTACAGGTTGTTTTTCGATCATATTTTTGTTAGTTATAAATTAGTATTTCCAAAATTAAATTTGCTTATTTATTATCATAAATCAAACTTATTATGAATATCTTTTAATTAATATTGTATTAATTAAAAGATATCTGCTGGATCGGCAGAGCGTAATTTTCTAACTGCGATCGCACCAGAAATAATGCACATTAGCATAGTCAAAATCAATACCATTGCCGCTCGGTCAAAACTCATAAAAACTGGTAAAAGTGTTGCATTTCTGGCGCTATTATACATAAATAAGGCAAAAACTATTCCAGGAAAATATCCTAAAACTGCTAATAATAAAGCTTCTTGAAGAATAACTGTCAATAAATAGTTTTGTGTATAACCTATTGCCTTGAGAGTAGCATACTCAGCTAAGTGGTCTGCAACTTCTGTATAAAGAATTTGATAAACAATCACAGTCCCCACAATAAAACCCATGACAGTCCCTAATGTGAAAATAAAGCCAATAGCTGTACTATTTGCCCAATAATTCCGCTCAAAGTCAATAAATTCTTGTTTAGTTAAAACATTTACTTCATTAGGTAAATACCTGCGTAATTCTTGGGCAACAACATTAGCATCGGCTCCTGGTTTTAATCTAATTATCCCAAGATCAATTAATCCTTTTTGACGATTGCTGAATATTCGCAGAAAATTGATATCACTCGTAATTAAATTACCATCTGCGCCAAATGATGCGCCTAATGTAAATAGTCCTTCTACTTTAACTCGCCGCCTTCGTACTTCTGCTGTTACAGTCTTTCCTTGGTCATAATTAGCAGCGATCGGGCCATATTCTACCCTAGAAGAACGGTCAAATAGAACTACATCAGGTAGTTTAAGTTTATCTAAATTTTCCTGAACTCCAGGTAAGTTAAGTAGGTTAGTTTCTGGGTTCATTCCAAAAATTAAGATACTCCGAGGCCGGCCTGTTACAGGATTTTTCCAGATTGTAAAGTCTAAATATATCGGATGTACTGATTGAACTGCGGGTAATTCTAAAGCTTTATATAATCGTCTTTGAGAAAAGCTTCTCATCGCCAATATAGCGTTAGATTGACTATTAATTAAAACAATATCGCCTTGCAAGCTGTTATGGAATCGAACGTTACTATAATACAGAGCATCCCGAAAACCGAGTTGCATAAACATTAAAATATCAGCAAAAGCAATTCCTGCTAAAGCTACAGCTAGGCGAGTTTTTTCTCTTGTCAGTTGTAGCCATGACAAAGGTATTTTTTGATTCATTTTCTAGGTATTTCAGCAAGTTTAGCGATTTTAGATTTTCAACCCATTATGGTGATACCCGTACCGAATTTATAGAATGTTTAAAATTGATTAAACAGACTATTAAAGAATATTTTTAATCCAAAATATCAAATTATGAATTGGGATTACTGCTTACCTACAACTTAATTAATTATTAATATCCACAAGAACTTTGGCGTAAGTTAAACCAGAAACTTTTTGGCTATCTTCTGGAGACAGAGCAATTTTAACTTCTACAACTCTGGCATCCACATCTGCTGCTGGATCTGTATTCAGTACATCTTTTTTACCAATTTTTCTGCCAATTTCAGTAACAGTTCCCTTTAATTCGCCGCTAAATGCGCCGTTATCACTGGTGATAGTAGCATTTTGACCAAGACGTACTTTACCAATGCTGTCTTCAGCAACTTCAGCAATTACAAACATTTGGTTGGTTTGGCCAATTTCAGCAATGCCATTTGCGCCGATCGCTTCACCCGATTTGGTGTAAACCTTTAAAATTTCTCCAGCGATTGGTGCTTGAACGTAGCTTAACCTTAGTTCTGCTTCGGCTTTTCTGACATTTGCGATCGCATTACTAACTTGGGCTTGTGCTACTTGCACATCAGTAGGACTAACATCTAAAATTCTGCTTAGTTTGGCCTTTTCTTCATCGATTTGTCTTTGCAAAGTTGCTACAGCTTTATCGCGGTTAGCTTTAGCTTCGATTAACTGCTGTTGCAAAGTTGCTAAATTTTGTATTTGGTTGGCTCTAGCCTCAGCAAGTTGTTGTCGCAAAGTTGCCAATGTCTGCTTTAGGGTAGCTTGGCTTTCAGCCACCTGCTGATTAGCAGTTATTGCACTCAAGCGTCTTCTGTCTCGCTCTTGCTGAGAAATCGCACCTTCTTTGTATAAAAAATCATAGCGTCCGGCATCGACTTGAGCATTGCGCTGTTCGGCTTGAATACGTGTAAGCGTTGCCCTCAGAGCATCTCTTTGCCCACTGAGTTCAGCTTCTAGGCGATTCACGGTTGCTTGTTGGACAAGTTTATCACCACTTAACTGAGCTGCAATCCGGGCGATCGTTGCTTGTTGAGCATTCCTTTCGCCAAGTAACTGCGCTTGTAGGCGAGCAATAACTGCTCTTTGAGCTTGAATATCTCTTGGAGAGCCAGCCCTGACTTGTGCTAAATTCGCACGGGCTTCTTGGACTTTCGCTTTTGCCTCTTGTAGTCCGGCTACTTGGGTATCGCGGTTGTCCAAAATTGCCACAATTTGACCTTGCTTTACCTGTTCACCCTCTTTCACCAGAAGTTGCTGAATTCGCGACGATGGCGCTAATCCTGATGATGGGGCGGACAATTTAACAACTTCGCCTCGCGGTTCCAAACGCCCTACAGCACTAATGCTATTGGTAGATGGCATTACTGGTACGGATGTAGTTAGTTTTCTTAACTGCTCGATTTTAGCCGTACCTAGTATCCCAGCGGCGATTACTACTGGTACGGCTACAGCGATACCCCACCAAATCTTCGGTTGTTCATGATTTAGTGTCTGTTCACTTGGCTTCGGCTTTTCAGTCACCCTTGACATAGTATGTTGCCCATTTACCTGAATTGTGCTGATGGAAGTAAAAATAAAAAGGTTTTTAATCAACAGCCAGCTGTTAGGACAAACAACAGTGGTTTCAAGCTGGGTATGGCTTAAAAATCCATTGTGTGATGAACGTTCAACACTATGGCTTTACAAAATGGTGTTTTCTATAGCCGCTCATACCAATTCAAAATTCAAAATTAAGAAAGCCAGACAGAACAAAGGTTTGGGAGTATGTATCTGTCGCATTCTTTTTTCAAATTGGTATCATTATCTATGCAATACACTTTGATCTCTCTTTTAAAAGGAGAGAAGCTTTGAGGCTTACTAAGTTTAGATGTGTATTGAAACTGAGAAACGCTATAGTAGCTGGCTATTTAATAACTGTGAGTATTATTGAGACATGAGTGCAATGGGAGTTAGCAGAATTCACAAGCAGTATGAATCTAGATATAAAGACGCGATATATCACGTCTCTACACAAAATCCTAAATTGGTATGATGCGGTACTTTACTGCTACATTCATTACGGCTATAGTTAGTCACAAACTTGAAAAGAAACATCAAAAATAGACTGTTGCCTTTGTTCGACACAATCTTGCTACAAAAGTTAGTCTTCCTTAAGTCAATCAACGATTAACTAACTAAAAAAATATCTATCAACTTCAGCATTCTTAACATCAGAGTTTCCTTAACTTTCTGGTCAATGAGTTAGCTGTCTCTAGTTGTTTGCACCTACCAAGACAACAAACCATTTTGTAATATTCGCTTCAAAGACCTTACTATTCTCTCTGTTACTGTTTTGGAACTCCATTAAACTCTCGTTGAATGAATTCTACATTTATCCGTTTCACGAAAACGTAACAGAGCTTACAGATGGGGGAGATGAGGGGGATGGGGGAGGGGATGATTAAGTTGGGAGGTCGAATAAAACTGTGGTCATGTAATTTTCTGCCCAAGCTGGGCCAAAGGCTTTTTCTAGTACGCGGCGGGTTTTATCGTTTTGCTGCTGTTTAGTGCAGTAGTTGTGTTGTCCAGCAAGATTTTGGGTGACTTGTTCAACTGAAACAGGACGTGAGGCGATCGCTTGGGTGCAATGAATGTCTAAAAATTCTCGCACCCGCGACAGAAACATTGTTTCTTCTTCTGGGGAACTGGGGCGGACAAAGATACAAAAATCCGAAAAAATATTTCCCCATTCAGGTAATTCACGGGGTTGGGAAAAGTTAAGCACTGTTAGTTGTGTCAGTGCAGAAGTATAAGATTCTGGTAAGGTGCGTTCTAGTTGAATTGGAGAAAGGTCTGCGATCGCTGCACTAATTTGACCTCTACCCCCAACTAAATCACAACCAAACATCGGCAGGTTGTATTCTGGACGAGGAAACATGACGCAATGCAAAATATCCAACATATTTCCGATTTTTGCCAGTTCCAAGTGCATTTTCCGAAACTGGGGCGTTTGATAGCAACGGTTTTCAATCGTCAGTTTTTCGCCTTCTAGTCTACCTTCCACATACCCCAACTCATTAGGCAAATGGTAGGGGGATAAATCCAGGTGCTGATGCCAAGCTGCCTCAATACAATCAGCTAGCTGACGAATTAGGGGATGTTGTTGCTCACGCAGCGAGGGCATAGAAGTAAATGACATATCTAGTTGGGAATGCGATCTAGTGTCCAGTCTACAACCTGTCGTGCCATACCTGTTGTGGTCTGCAATATAAGCAAACACTTACACCCAGCCAACGTAAATTTATAAGACAGATGCTTTTCACAAGGATTATTTATTTTGTAGTCTAGGTTACAGAAATAATTTTAGATTAGCCCATTTGTGAAGGTTAATAGAAAGCTATGAAACTAGATTCTCATAGACCGGATTTTGCTGTGCAAGCAAGAAGGCACAACCTGGAAGGCTTACAGAGGTTCAGAGCTTCTACTTGGGTAAACCTTTTGCAACTTCCCAACCCCTTTAGTTTTGACGAAGCACTTTTATTGTGTCCAGTTTCAGCAGATGAGTGGCTAGCCTGGATTCCAGATCATGGAGAGGCAATACTCAATATTAGGCAATTTAGTTATTAGTTATTGGGGATTGGGCATTAGGGATTGGGCATTGGGCATTGGGCATTTGGTTATTCACTTTGGACAAATGACAAATGACAAATAACAAATGACTATTGCCATAAATCAGTGACATCGTATCCCAATTCCTCTAACATGTGCCGCAGCAGGGGTAAACTGAGTCCAATTACATTGCTGTGACAGCCTTCGATTTTTTCCACGAAGAAACTTCCAAAACCTTCTATGGCAAAGGCACCAGCACACTTGAGGGGTTCACCTGTGGCAACATAAGCTTTAATTGCCTTCTCGCTCATTTGAGCAAAGTAAACTCTTGTAACTTGAGACTTGACTAAAGTACGGTTTTGGTCAGGGTCAATTAAGGCGTGACCGGTGTACAAGTCGCCAAAGTTACCTTGCATTATCTGCCAACGAGCGATCGCTTCAGAAAAGTCTGCTGGTTTGCCGTAAATTTCACCATTGATGGACAAAACTGAATCACAACCCATAATCAAAGCTGATTCAAACTGTGGGGCTACAGTTTCCGCTTTATACTGGGCAAGAGTTTTGACCAATTCTGCTGGTTCACTTAATTCAATTTGCGACTCATCAAAGTCACTTGGTTTAACTATCGGTTCAATACCAACAGTTTGCAGCAAGCGGCGTCGGGCTGGGGAAGCTGAGGCAAGTACAAAAGGTGGAATTTTCATGAGATTTTAGAAAAATTTGTTAATTGGGCATTGGGCATTGCGCATTGGGCATTGGTAAATAAGTTTTTTTCCTATCCCCCAATCCCCATTCCCGATTCCCTACTCCCCAATTAATAAACAGAAAAAGAATTGACAACCTCATCAATCATTCGTTTGACTTTCTGCCAGCGTTTTTCAGGAATTGAGGCGTTGAAGGTAAAAAGTTTACCACGGCTCACAGCAACACTGGCGATGTTGTGTCGTTGCTGTTGATTGGGGAGTTTAACCTCATACTCTAAAAGGTAGTATGTTTTACCGTCTACTTCTCGCTGTGCAGCATTGACTAATTCAGCCGAACGACCAGAGTCAGGAGGCGCGAGAGCCGCTTTTCCTAATTTGTATCCTACTTCTGTTGGGGTTCCCAATTCTGACAAAGTTTTGCCTTCAGGAACTGGGCTAATCACAACCGAAACATTTTCAGACACTTCAATCAAATCGTGGAAAACCACATCTGGGCCGTTAGCAACTTTAACTGGCAGCCAGCCGTTAGGATATAAAAACTGATAGCCATCACTACTGTCTACAAAGCTTTTGAGTCCAGCCGCAGCCGCTACATCCGAATTACTCAGACTGAAGCTCAACACCAATAGCAAAATTAATACAATTCGTTTCCACATTTCTAAAGATTCCTTTGGGCTGGAGATAACACAAGGCTTGCATCATTTCTCGTCTTTATTCTCCCACCAACCGGGACGCTTCGGGTAATGCATTAGATGGTGAGGTATAAATGCCCAAATGTATCTTTTAAAAAAACGCAGAGGCACGCTAAGAAAAACGCAGAAAATAACTCCGCGTCACTTTGCGTAAACCTTTGCGTTCCTTTGCGTTTCAAAACAAATCTAGTAAATAGGAGAGGCAGATAATTCTACCTCTCCTATGGGGATAAACTAATTACTTAAAGCTAGGAAGCTTTTAGTATCTGTTGGGTTTGTGAACAAGAAAGCTGAGAATTTGGCACTGCTTGATGTTGTCAAAACCAACAACACGGATATAGCTGTTGTTAAATTGAGAACGGCATCCTTGAACTTCGCTCAGTACTTCTTGAGTTGATCTAGCACCGAACAAAGGCAGCTTCCACATTGTCCAATATAATTCTGTTGGCTCAGAAGTTTCGTTAAACTCGATCGCAGGAATGTAACCTTGATTCAAAATGTACTGGATCTGCTTGGAAATTTGAGCATCAGACAGAGGGGGAAGATAAGAAAGGGTTTCGTAACGACGCTCTTTTGGTAAAGTTTGCATAGCTTTTGATAATGGGTTGCGATTTTTACTAGTAGATTGACCGAACTAATTGGATAAGTTATCCAAATTCTGATCTGAAGTTGCTTGCTGTTCTGGTTGTGGACTGGGGGTAGATGTGTCTATTTGTGTGATGCGTTCTAAATGCTGGCGACGCTGTTCCATGTTGGCTTGCTGAATGCCAGTGCGAACCATTTCCGGTAAAAATTCTGCAATTTCTTCGGCAATGTGTTCCCTGACAGTCATGATTCGCAAAGCCAAATCTGGTTTTTCTCGCAACAGTTGCTCAATGTATGATTCACCATTCTGAATTTTGCCAGACGAAAAGTTATGCAGCCAAAGTTCTAATGGAGGATTAGTTTCCCCTAGCTGTGCCAATACTGTCCTTAGAGCCTGATAAGTCAGATAGCTTTGGAGAGTTTTGGCTGTGTCCTTCGCAATTTGCTTAAGATTCATGCTTGACCCCAGCCCTGAAGAGTTATGAGTTATGAGTTATGAGTTATGAATTAATGCAAATCCTAACTCCTGTACAGACGCGATTAATCGCGTCTCTACTTCTAACTCTTAACTCTTAACTGTTAACTCAGATCAGACGGTATCCATTGCTTCAAACTCGAACTTGATTTCTTTCCATAGTTCGCAAGCAGCAGCCAGTTCAGGAGACCACTTGGCAGCTTCGCGGATGATATCGTTACCTTCACGAGCCAAGTTGCGGCCTTCGTTACGAGCTTGAACAACGGCTTCCAAGGCGACGCGGTTAGCGGTTGCACCAGGAGCATTACCCCAAGGGTGTCCCAGAGTACCACCACCGAATTGTAGTACGGAGTCATCACCAAAGATTTCTACCAGTGCGGGCATGTGCCATACGTGGATACCACCAGAAGCAACTGCCATTACACCAGGTAGAGAAGCCCAGTCTTGGGTAAAGTAGATGCCACGAGACTTGTCTTGCTCAATGTAGTTTTCACGCAACAGGTCAACGAAGCCCATTGTGATACCACGTTCACCTTCCAACTTACCAACAACTGTACCAGTGTGGATGTGATCGCCACCAGATAAACGTAGGGCTTTAGCCAATACACGGAAGTGGATACCGTGGTTCTTTTGACGGTCAATTACAGCGTGCATAGCACGGTGAATGTGCAGCAATAGACCATTGTCGCGGCACCAACGAGCCAATGTGGTGTTGGCTGTGAAACCTGCGGTGAGGTAGTCATGCATGATGATAGGCATTTTGAGTTCTTTGGCGTACTCAGCCCGCTTCAGCATTTCTTCACAGGTGGGGGCGGTGACGTTGAGGTAGTGACCTTTAATTTCACCGGTTTCTGCTTGGGATTTATTGATAGCTTCAGCTACGAACAAGAAGCGATCGCGCCATCTTTGGAATGGTGCGGAGTTGATGTTTTCGTCGTCTTTGGTGAAGTCCAAACCACCGCGTAAGCACTCGTATACAGCACGTCCGTAGTTCTTAGCGGAAAGACCCAATTTGGGCTTAATGGTACAACCCAACAAAGGACGACCGTATTTGTTTAACTTGTCGCGCTCAACTTGGATACCGTGAGGAGGCCCTTGGAAGGTTTTGATATAAGCTACTGGGAAACGGATGTCTTCTAGACGCAGTGCCCGCAGAGCTTTGAAACCAAATACGTTACCGACAATTGAGGTCAATACGTTGGTTACAGAACCTTCTTCAAACAAGTCCAAAGGATAGGCAACGTAACAAATGTACTGGTTGTCTTCGCCCCGAACTGGTTCGATGTCATAGCAACGACCTTTGTAGCGATCAAGGTCGGTGAGCAAATCTGTCCACACAGTTGTCCAAGTACCTGTGGAAGATTCAGCCGCAACAGCCGCACCTGCTTCTTCGGGAGGAACTCCGGGCTGAGGTGTCATGCGGAACGCAGCTAGAAGATCGGTATCTTTTGGAGTGTAATCCGGTGTGTAATAAGTTAGTCTGTAATCTTGAACCCCGGCTTTATACCCAGATTTGCTCTGAGTCTTCGTTTGAGCGTAAGACATAATTTTATCCTTCCCTGAAATCACTCTTATTAATTATCAAATCACGTTTTGTGCAACTTCCCCTCACCCCGCTCTTGCCCCCCTTGAGCGAGGGGAAGATCAGAAAAATTTTTTGTTAGGAGTTGCCTTTGGCAAAGGTTAGCAGCTTTTTGGCGGCGGACACTTTGGTAGCGGTGGTAGCCCTCCTCACCAGTGTTTTCCCCTTCTAGGGGTACACGACCTAGCGCTTCTACTGTTTCCTCTTGCTAAAAATCAAAATTCTTTTTTACTTCTTCTTCGCACCCAACTAAACCTTCTCAATTTCACCAAAACTTCCGCCTTTTGTGGCTTGATTTAGATAATTCCCCCATAAATCAGGGTATTCAGGGGATTGGGCTGGCTGGCACACATTCCCGCCTTTACACTCCTTATACCTTTCCCTTTGATCGAAAAGATACCAGAAAAGAATTTACTTGACAGAGATTTAGCAGAGTGGTGAGCAAAAGATAAAAGAATTGCACACCACGTAATTTGTAACTTGTTTCACAATATATCAAGAATTCGATAAGTTATTCTTTGAAAGTTTTTAACTTATCTATTTAATTTTGTTATTACATAAAGATTTAAACTTTTTGTTACAAAAGCTTTACAAAATGTCATAAATGGGGAGTAGGGAGTGGGGAATAGGGAATAAGGATTGGGAGGCTGGAGGGGAAAGATTTGCTGCAAAGAAACTCATCTCATGAGGTACTGTTACTAATTATTCTCCCCATTCCCTACTCCCGACTCCCCACTCCCCATTCCTGAATGTTTAAAAAATCCCAGCTAGGGGAACACTGAAATTAACCCAAAGCCAGTTTAGGTAAATGCTATGGGTACTGTCTCCAAAGGAAATGTCACCGTGGTATTGTTTTACAAGCGTACTAGTTTATTGATTACTTCTATTTTGCTGGGGTTGATAGCTTTGCCAAATATGGGATGGGCACAAAAAACCCCTGAGATTAATTCATCTGATGTAACCCCCACTTACCCACTTTCCCCACCGCCACCGCGAGTAGAACCTTTGCCTGATGAGCGAGGAGTTGAAGAAAATTCGCCAAAAACTGATTATCGTGTTGGTAACTTACTAGGAGATGTTACGGGTAATCTTTGGGTAGGTTCTTGGCGGGGACTATCGCGAATTGATCCTAAAACTGGCAAGATTATTTCTCGTGTTAGCTTACCAAATGTTGCCATTGGTGCTTTAGCCCAAGACAAAGTAGGACGTTTGTGGGTAGGAAGTTATGAAGGACTAGTTCGAGTTGACCCCCGTACTAACGAAATCACTGCACAAAATTTATTTTTGCCTTCTAAACGGGTGTTGTCACTGTTACTTGACAAACGGGGTTATCTGTGGACTGGAACTGATAGCGGTTTAGCTCTGATTAGTCCAGACCAAGGCTTGATTATGACAACATTAAAAAATCTGCCTGGTGTCAGCGCCAACGCCCTGACTTTAGATGCTGAAGGTCAATTGTGGGTTGGTACTCTGGAAGGATTGGTACGGGTAAATACTGCTAGTGCTGCGATTATGAAGCGAATAGCCGATTTACCAGGGACGACTGTACAAGCTTTAGCTATTAGTCCAGAAGGGTTAATTTGGGCGGGAATGCCGAATAATTTGCTAGTTATTAACCCAAAAACTGGTGCAGTGTTGCGGTCTGTAACTCGCCTGCGTGGGCGTGACGTGACAACGGTACGTTTTGCTAAAGATGGTAGTCTCTGGGTCGGGACTAATAATGGTTTGTTACGATTAAATCCAAATACAGGAGCTGTATTAGACGCAGAAGTTGCTGGACTTCCTTCTAGTCGGGTTATTACCCTTGCACCTGACATCGGCAATAAATTATGGATTGGCACTAGTGAAGGTCTAGCTTGGTTAATGCCTAAAACGGACAGTGCAAAACCCCATATTGCTTTCAGTCGCGCCGTTAAATGATTAGTTAAGAGTTATGAGTTAGGAGTTATAAGTTAAAAAATTTTTTAAATTCAAAACTCCTCACTCCTCACTCTTAACTCCTAACTCCCTACTCCCCACCTAGAAAAATGGCAATCACTACCCAGCAATTAATTCAATGGAAACAACAGGGACGTTCAATTGTCGCGTTGACCGCCTGGGATTATGCGATCGCTCAACTCCTCGACGCAGCTGGTGTAGACTTAATCCTCGTGGGTGATTCTATGGCAGTAGTTTTAGGGTATGAAACAACACTGCCGATAACTTTGGATGAGATGATATACCACGCTAAATCCGTGCGTCGAGGAGTTAAACGCGCCTTTCTGCTTGTTGATTTACCGTTTTTGAGCTATCAGGAAAGCATCCAACAAGCGATACATTCAGCTGGTAGGGTATTGAAAGAGACTGGAGCGCAAGGCGTCAAGTTAGAGGGTGGTTATCCAGAAATGGTAGAAACTGTTGCCCGTTTGGTGCAAGCTGGAATTCCAGTCATGGGTCATGTAGGTTTGACACCGCAATCGGTACATCAACTTGGTTTGCGACAACAAGGGAAAACCCAAGAAGCGAGTGAGAAGATTTTACAAGAAGCGATCGCTTTAGAACAAGCGGGTGTTTTTGCCATCTTGTTAGAGCATATACCCGCAGATTTGGCAATGCAGATTACACAAAAACTGAGCATTCCTACAATTGGTATCGGTGCAGGGCCTCACTGCGATGGACAGGTTTTAGTTACCTCAGATGTAATCGGACTTGCCGAGAAGCAGCCACCATTCGCCAAAGTTTACACAAATTTGCGCCAGACGATTACTAAAGCCGTGCAAGATTATGCTCTGGAAGTGCGAGAGCGAAAGTTTCCTGAAAAAAGTTAAATAAATCAGGTGCTAATCAAGAACATAAAAAACCCCGACTTGATAGCCGAGGTAGATGGGAGAAGTCCAAATGTCGATGGGATATTGTAAAACCGAAGTCTGTTTTTCTTAGTTAACACCCAATAGACCCGTCCTAAAACTTGCAAGCAAGTATATATAAGGCTTTGAGACCGC